>CAZGYL010000253.1:0-7152 GCA_964529985.1 uncultured Planctomycetia bacterium
CTTAGTGAAAAAAGCACCTTAAAAAAACTAAAAGTGCCGGATCCCCTCGGGGGCGGGCGCATGCACGACAGGGTGAAGGGGGTTGAGGCCCTGGCACGCGAGGTAGGCGGAAGCGTGCCTATTTTGGGGTGGATCGAAGGGCCCATTGCAGAAGGGGCCGATCTGCGGGGAATAAACCGCATTATGTACGACGTCGTTACGGATCGCCCTTTTGTGGAGGATCTCTTTGCGTTTGTGCTTGAGGTCGAGACGCAATTCGCCAAAGCCCAGATTGAGGCCGGCGCGGATTGGATCGGCATAGGTGATGCCGCCGCCTCACTTGTTGATCCGGATACTTACAACACACTTGTGATGCCTGCCGAGCGCGAGCTTATAAGACGCGTGCATGAGCTTGGCGCAAGGGTACGCCTGCACATCTGCGGGAAGATCGACCACATATTGCCCGGCATGGCCCGCGTCGGAGCGGACATGATCGATGTGGACAGCCTCACCGACATCGGAGTTGCAAGAAAACATTTGGGAGGCGAGGTGCTCATCCTCGGGAACTTGGACCCTGTGAAGCACTGCGCGGAAAAATCGCCCGAAGAGGTGATCGAGGAGGTCAAAACCTGCGCTGCGAAAGTAGGCGATAAGTACGTAGTGGGTGCAGGTTGTGAGCTTCCGCCACACACTCCTCCCGAGAACCTACATGCAATGGTCAAGGCGGGGGAAATCCTTGCCCGAAGTTAGAAGTTAGCCTGCTGGGGGCACGAGGACAAAAGCATAGGAGCAGGACTATGAGGTGTGTTGCAGTTTTACCGGCTCTTTTTCTTCTTTCCTTGGCCGGCGCACCCTGCGTGGCGGAACGCGCCGCTGATCCGGCCGATTCAATACTCCGCGCCACGGGAGTAACAGGTGGGTTTGTAGTTGTGTTAGGGTGCGAGAGCGCCGAGCTTCCAGCCTCTTTGGCCGGCCGAGCGGGTTTTCTTGTTTTGGCCTTGGATAAAGACCTCTCAAGGGTCGGAGCTCTAAGAAAGCTCGCTTTAGAAAAAAAACTTGCGGGTCGCCTGACCGCGGATCTTTTCAAGGGAAAGTTTCTGCCCTTGGTCGATAACCTCGCAAAGCTCCTTGTTCTCAACGGGAAGTACGACCTGCCCAAAACAGAGATCCTGCGTGTCCTTGCACCCGGAGGTGTTGCAGCGCTTAAGACCGCAGAGGGCTGGTCCTACGTGCGCAAGAAACGGCCCGGAAACATCGATGACTGGACGCATTTTCTTCACGATCCTTCTGGAAACGCGGTAGCCCATGATACGGTCGTAGGTCCGCCCCGCCATGTCCAATGGGTCGGCGGGCCGCGTTACTCCCGGCACCACGAGCACATGAGCAGCCTGCAGACGCTTGTTACGACCGGCGGACGGCTGTTTTACGTTTTCGACGAAGGCTTGCGTGCATCTATACAACTGCCGCCCCGTTGGACATTGATAGCGCGAGACGCTTTCAGCGGTGTTGTGCTCTGGAAGCGGCGGCTTCCTTCATGGTGGCCGCACCTGTGGCCGCTCAAAAGCGGACCTGCGATCCTCACGCGGAGGCTTGTTGCAGTGGGCGACCGCGTGTACCTGCCTTTGGGCTTGGACGCTCCCCTTTCCCAGCTCGATGCAGCCACAGGGAAACTCCTGCGCACCTACAAAGGAACCAAGGCAGCACAAGAAGTACTGTGTCTCGGCAGCATGCTGCTTGTTGTAGTAGCGCCCAGCGGAACCATAGACAAACCATACAGGCCGATCCATACGATTTGCTGGGATGAAACACGGCGTGCGAACCGCCAGTGGGCCTGGAACGGAAACGAAAGAATAATCGTGGCTCTTGATGCAACAAGCGGTTCTGTGCTCTGGGAGCATCGCGCGCCTGTCGCACCCCTGAGCCTTGCTGCTGACGGCGGGAAGATCTGCTACTTCAACGGCGAGCGTATCGTAGCTTTGGATCCTGCCGCCGGAAATGTTAAGTGGCGCTCTGAGCCGCTCCGGGCGAGGATGCCGATCCCTACAGGCTACGGCCCGAATATGATCGTATCAGGCGATGTGGTTGTTTTTTCAGGCGGCAGGACAATGTACGCATTCTCTGCACGCGACGGTACTCTTTTGTGGAAAGCACCGCACCCGCCCTCAGGCCACCATTCTCCCAAAGACCTTTTCGTAATAGACGGACTTGTATGGGCGGCACCCATAGCAGGAGGACGCAACTCCGGCATCTTCACAGGCAGAGATCTTAAGACCGGAAAGGTGGCACTTGAGTTTCCTCCCGATGTGCGTACTTACTGGTTTCACCACCGCTGCTATCGCTCGAAAGCCACCGACCGATACATCCTCACCTCCCGCACCGGTGTTGAGTTTGTCGATTTCAGGGCCAAGCACTGGATTCCCAACCATTGGGTACGCGGCTCATGCGTGTACGGAATCATGCCGGCAAACGGGCTCCTTTACGCACCCCAACACCCGTGCGCATGCTACTTGGAATCAAAACTGGTAGGCTTTTGGGCCCTCAGTGCAAAGCGCTCGAAGTGGCGGGAGCTGCTTGAGGGGCAGGCGCCTCGGCTCGAAAAAGGACCTGCCTACAGCAAGGAAATACAGGAAAAAGAGGAATCGCAGGATATATGGTGGCCGACCTACAGGCACGATCCTGAGCGAAGCGGCGCCACCGGGGGCACTCTTTCGGCTGATCTTACAACAGCTTGGTCTGCCGATCTGGGCAACGGCTTAACGAGCATCACGGTTGCAGAGGGGCTGCTTTTCGTTGCGCGGAAAGCTACCCACACGCTCTATGCGCTTGAGAACAAAACCGGCAAGGAAAGGTGGCGCTTTACAACCGGAGGCCCGATCGATTCCCCTCCCACATTTTACCGCGGATTGGTGCTTTTCGGGTGTGCTGACGGATATCTCTACTGCCTTCGTGCCTCCGACGGTAAGCTTGCCTGGCGCTTCAGAGCGGCACCGGCTGATCTTCGGACCGTCGGGTTTGAGGACGTTGAATCGGTCTGGCCGCTTCACGGGAGCGTACTTGTGGTCAACGATACAGTGTATGCTGTGGCCGGAAGGTCAATGTTCCTTGACGGGGGGTTGCACCTATGCCGCCTCGATCCTGTAACCGGAGAACTTAAAGGCGAAGTCGTCTTAGACGAACGAGATTGGGAAAGCGGGAAGAATCTCCAAGCCAAGGTGCAGATTTTAAACATGCCGCCGGCACTTCCCGACATTCTTTCAAGCGACGGCAAGTACCTTTACATGAGATCGCAGAGGTTCGATCTTGCAGGGAACCGCTACAGCGATCCGCTGCCCCGCGATCCCGCACGCCGAGCCACTTACCAGACCGGAGAAGGCATACACCTTTTCTGCCCCACCGGCTTTCTTGACGACGACTGGTGGCACAGGTCGTACTGGATCTATGGAAAAACCTTCTCTGCAGGCTGCAACTGGTGGTTCAGGGCCGGCCATTTTGCACCTACCGGGAGGCTGCTTGTTTTCGACAGCGAGGCGGTCTACGGATTCGGCCGCCGGGAGCAACTTTACTGCTGGAGCTCTGTTTTCGAGTACCACCTTTTCGCCGCACGCAAATATGTTGATCCTGCAGCGATCGAACGGGCTTTTGCAACAACAAGGCGCATTGAGTCCAAGAGGAGAAGCGCCATCTTCGACCGAACCGTTTGGGCCGGAGTGCCCGCCAGAGAGCTTTCCGCCGTTCTTTACCTCTGGTCGAAGGCGATTCCCATACAAGTCCGGGCTGTTGCCCTTGCAGGAGAGCATTTATTTCTCGCAGGTCCGCCGGATGTGCTGAATGAAGAGGACGCTTTCAGGCGGCCCGACGACCCTGCCGTCAAGGCCCGGATCGCCGCGCAGGAAGAAGCTCTTGAAGGCAAGCGGGGCTCCCGTCTTCTCGTGGTTGAGAAGTGTACAGGAAAGCTGCTCGCCGCCTATGACATACCCGCGCTTCCGGTCTGGGACTCAATGGCTGTAGCCGACGGCCGCCTCTACTTGTGCACAACCGACGGGTTTGTACGCTGCTTCATTGCGCGGAAGTGAGCCGACCTGCGGCCTAAAAAGATGGAAGCTGGTACGGTCCGCGCCGCTCGCGGTCAAGCCAGGTGTTTGCTTCCTCGTCCCCTACGAAGCGCCAGTTCTTCGGATCCCACCTCAGGCGCCTGTGGTGCCAGTACGCTAAGTTACCCAAGTGGCAAACAGTAACAGACCGCGCTCCCACTTCGACCGGGCAAATCGGCTGCTTGCGGGACCGTATGCAGTTCAGCCAATCTCTGTGGTGGCCGGGGGAGCGATAAAGCCTCACGTCGTTTTCACCCAGAGGCTCATTGAGGATGGAAGGGGGCTTCGAGCTCTTTCTCCCCCTGTTGACGAAAAGTTCTCCTTCCGTCCCGATGAACGTCACGCCTCCCGGGCCGCCATGGATCATTTCAACTCCGTTTTCATAGATATAACGCACGCCTGAAGTGGCCTTGGGGTCCTTAGGAGGGATGATCTCAACAGGTCCTGAATGATCCATACCGAGCCCCCATTGGGCGATATCAAAGTGGTGAGCCCCCCAATCGGTCATACCACCGCCTGAGTACTCCCTGTATGCGCGCCAGTTGGGGAAGTGATTATGTACGCCTCTCGGGCTTAAGACGGAGTTGTACGGACGCCACGGAGCAGGTCCCAACCAGCGGTCCCAATCCAGCCCGGGCTCAAGCGGTTCCGCCGGAAGATCGCAAGGGCGGCTCGGCCCTCCGACACCCACAAGAACCCGCTTTACTTTCCCGATTCGTCCCGAGCGCACAAGCGAGCATACAAGCCAAAATTCCGGAGAGGAACGCTGCTGGCTTCCGGTCTGAAAAACAACCTCGTACTTCTTTACAGCTTCGATCGCGACCTTAGCCTCGTGGATTGTAAGCGTCAGGGGCTTCTCGCAGTAAATGTCTTTACGAGCCTTGCAAGCCTCGATAATGGGAATGGTATGCCAGTGGTCCGGAGTCGCGATTACAACCGCATCGATGTCAGGCCGAGCGATAAGCTCGCGGAAATCGTTGTAAGCCGCGCAACCTTTCTTCCCCTTGGGCACTCCATAGCGTTCGTCCACCTTGCGCCGCGCGTGTTCCCGGCGCGTCGTGTCGACCTCGGCGACGGCAAGAACCTGCACGTCTCCGAACGCCATGAACCTGAAAAGGTGCCAGCGGTTCTGCTTCCCGAGACCTATGAAGCCCAAAGTAATGCGGTCGCTGGGTGCAAGCCGCCCTCTTGAAGCAAGGGCTGAACGCTGAATCAGGAAAGGTAAGCCGACTGCTGCTGCGGTTTGCTTGAGAAAACTCCTACGACTACGACTGCTGCTCTCGGCCATGGTTGCCTCCATACGCAAGAAAAGATTACACAGTGCATTCCCCCATCCTATGTCTGCAGCTTCTCCGGAGCAACCGGTTCGCTCCCCGGAGACGGCTCCGCTCTCAAGTCGAAAAAGAAAAAGGGCCGACTCCTGGAAGAGCACAGGAAGCCGGCGGAAAATCCCTTCCTCGCCTATTTAGGACCACCACTTCAGCGGAGACCCTCCACTTGTTCCCGGGCGCCCCCGCAGCTCGGACGGCCGGCGTGCTCCCCAGCACCCTCAAAATGAGAGTATTCGGGTCGGCAAGGCCGCCTCCCACTGCGGCTCTTCAGGGTCGCACGGGACACAATGTCGGCCTGTTAAGCTTCAGACCCGTTGACACCCAGCCTCTCCTGTTTGTCTCCTCGGTCAATTTTATGGGATTGAACCTCTGAGCTGAAACTCAACAGGCCCTCTTCCGCGACAGACTCCGCCTTGCAGCCCCGTAAGGCATGGCTATAGTAGAGCCACATGGCCGCCGGAGAGCAACACAGCGGTAAGAAGGAAGGATTTTGCGAATGCACCCTTTTCTGGAAGCACTGAAAGAGGAACCTCTGCTTGCAGACGGCGCAACCGGCACTTACATTTTCGAGCTCACAGGCCGTCTTTCAGAGCCCCGTCACGTCTACGAAGCTCTTTGTATCGATCAGCCCGAGCTGATCCTCAACCTTCATGCAACGTACCTGCGGGCCGGAGCCCGGTGCATTACAACCAATACCTTCAGCGCCAACGAGACCAAACTGAAGCCTCTGGGCGAAGCCCGCCGCCTGGAGGCCATAAACCGTGCGGCTGTGAAATTGGCCAAAGAAGCTATTCAAAGACACCGCGAGTATCAGCCGGACGGAGGGCCGTATTTCATTCTTGGATCCGTGGGGCCGCTTCGGGAGGGCGAATACAAGCTCGAACAGGTTAAAGCCGTCTATAGGAAGCAGCTGCAGATACTTGCCGAAGAAGGAGTCGATGCGGTTCTCTTTGAGACCTTCACAAACCTTGATCACTTGTTAGGCGCGCTTCTTGCAGCTCAGGAATGCAGCGAGATCCCGCCTTGTATCGCTCACATGAGCGTAAGCCACGCAGGCAGCCGCAAATCATGGACGATTCCGCTGGAGGAATGGATACCGCAGGTACTTAAGGCGGGGGCCCGGGTTGTGGGTGTAAACTGCGTTGCGCCTTGGGAGGCGGTGGCCTTCGGAGAGCAGGCCTCCAAGCTCCCGCAATTAAAGGAAGCCCGAGTGCCTCTTTCCGCAATGCCCAATGCCGGCGGGTTTGAGCGGATCGACAGCCGCTTCATGACCCGCGTGAACCCGGAATTCATGGGGCGCTGCGCCAGAACCCTTGCGACTCTCGGTGTAAGGCTTATTGGTGGTTGTTGCGAGGTCCACCCGCCGCATATACGCGAAATGTACAACTTCCTGCGAGCGGAAAAAGCAACCGTACGTGTTGAAAAACCGCCCGAAGTGCGACTTAAGCCTGCAGGAGCAGAGGAAAAGCGCGGCAACGGGCCTTTTACACGCAAAATCCTGGATCGCAAGTTTGCAGTCAGTGTGGAGCTTCTGCCCCCCCGCGGCACAGGCCCGAAGACGGTGGAAGACAAGGTCGCCTTTGTAAATGAGCTTGCTGAGTCAGGCCTTGCGGACGCGCTCGATCTTACCGACGGATCCCGCGGAATCCCTCTGATGCCGCCGGCCGATTTCATTCACCTCATTCGTTCGAAACTCGGGTGGACGGAAGAACGTGGCGATCCCCTGGAATTGATTCCCCACTTTACAGCCC
>CAZGYL010000254.1:0-7126 GCA_964529985.1 uncultured Planctomycetia bacterium
CACCAAAATCTCTCCGCCATCCACTCCCGTATTTATTGGACGAGGCACTTATGGGCCCTATAGCCTGCCTGAGCGAATTGTAGGAAGGGGAAAGTGATTGCTGCATGAGGCACTAAGAGACGGCGGCTTCTGCAGGTTGCGCTGTGAAGGTAAGCGTATCGCCTTCAAGGCCGATTTGGACCCGCGAGCCGTCCGTGATCTCCCCTGCAAGGAGCTTTCGGCCTAGCGCTGTTTCAACGTGTTTTGCCAGATAGCGCTTAACCGGTCTTGCTCCATAAACAGGGTCGAACGCCGCTTCCGCAATGAAACGCCTCGCTTCGGGCGTAAGCACCAGCTCTATTCTGCGTTCCGCAAGACGATCCCTTACCTTGTTAAGTTCAAGTTCAACGATCTGCTCAACTTGTTCGAGCGTGAGCGGATGGAAGAACACCACCTCGTCGATACGGTTCAGGAATTCCGGCCGGAACGCCGCTCGAAGCTCCTGAAGAACCCGGTTGCGGGTGCTCTCCGGAATTTCACCGTCCGCCCTTGTTTCTTCCTGCAGGATCGCTCCTCCTATGTTGCTCGTCATGATAAGAACGGTGTTCTTGAAATCCACCGTGCGGCCGTGCGAGTCAGTAAGGCGTCCGTCTTCAAGTACCTGAAGCAAGGCGTTGAAGACCTCGCGGTGAGCTTTTTCAATCTCGTCGAAAAGGATCACCGAGTAAGGCCTCCGCCGCACGGCTTCCGTAAGCTGTCCTCCTTCCTCATAGCCTACGTAGCCCGGAGGAGCGCCGATGAGTCTTGCTACAGAATGCTTCTCCATGTATTCGCTCATATCCAGTCTGATCATATGGTCTTCTGAATCGAAGAGTGCTTCGGCAAGGCTGCGTGCAAGCTCCGTTTTGCCCACGCCTGTAGGGCCGAGGAATAGGAAAGAACCTATAGGCCGGCGCGGATCTTTAAGCCCCGAACGCGCGCGGATGATCGCATCGGATACAGCCTGAACCGCTTCGTCCTGGCCCACCACGCGGCGGTGGAGAATTTCCGGAAGCGAGAGCAGTTTTTCGCGCTCACTTTGAAGCAGACGGTGAACCGGAATACCCGTCCAGCGGCTTACAACTTCAGCCACCTCTTCTTCAGTAACTTCTTCCGAAATCAAGCGCTTCCCGCCCGAGGTCTTGGTCAGTTCCTCTTCGGCTTCGGTCAGCTTGCGCTCAAGCTCGGGTATTCGGCCGTATTTCAGTTCCGCAGCTTTATTCAGGTCGTAACTGCGTTCGGCCGCTTCCAGCTCGTGGCGGGCGCGTTCGAGCTCTTCGCGCAGGGCGCGCACCCGGTGGATCGCCTCTTTTTCACGTTCCCACTGGGCTTTCAACTCGTCTCTCCGCCTCCGGGCCTCTTCAAGCTCTTTTTCGAGCTCTTCAAGGCGCCGGCGGCTTGCAGGGTCACGCTCCTTGCGCAAGGCTTCCCGCTCGATTTCAAGCTGGGTGACACGCCTTGAGACGTCATCGAGCTCCGCCGGCATACTGTCTATTTCCGTGCGGATCATAGCCGCTGCTTCGTCGATAAGGTCGATCGCTTTGTCAGGCAGATAGCGGTCGGAAATGTACCTGTCCGAAAGCACCACCGCCTGAACAAGCGCACTGTCTTGGATCCGCACGCCGTGGTGCAGCTCGAACCTCTCACGCAAGCCGCGGAGAATCGAGATCGATTCGGTCACAGAGGGCGGCTCGACCAAAATGGGTTGAAACCGCCTTTCCAGGGCTCCGTCTTTTTCCAAATGCTTGCGGTATTCGTCCAAGGTGGTTGCTCCCACAAGGTGGAGCTCTCCTCGGGCGAGCGCGGGCTTGAGCATGTTGCCGGCGTCAATGGCGCCTTCAGCCCCTCCGGCGCCCACGATCGTATGCAGCTCATCGATAAAGAGGATTATTCTCCCTTCGCTTCGTATAACTTCGTTTAGAACCGCTTTGAAGCGTTCCTCAAATTCTCCCCGGAACTTCGCACCCGCGATCAGAGCTCCCATGTCCAGAGCGAAGATTGTCTTGTCTTTCAAGCCTTCGGGCACATCACCCCGGACAATGCGCTGAGCAAGTCCTTCGACGATCGCGGTTTTTCCGACGCCGGGCTCGCCGATGAGAACCGGATTGTTCTTTGTCTTTCTGCAAAGCACCCTAATGGTGCGGCGGATTTCAGCATCCCTTCCGATCACAGGATCAAGCTTTCCTTCCCGGGCCAAGCGCACCAGGTCATAGCCGTATTTTTCCAAAGCTTCCATTGCGATTTCAGGTTCTGCGCTTGTAACCCGGCGTCCGCCGCGCACTTCGCTGAGAGCGGCCTCAAACGATGGCAGGGTTACGCCGTTATCAAGAAGGAGCTTGACCAGAGCGCCGGTCTTGACTTCTTTCAGAAAAGCAAGGAAGAGGTGTTCGGTCGAAACGAACTCATCCCCGAGGTTTTTCGCTTCGTCCTCTGATTTAACGAGCACACGGCTCAGTTCGCCGGTAAGCTGGGGGCTTGCAGTACTGCCTTGAACCCGGGGAAGCCTGGAGAGGATTTTCTCTTGAATCTGCTCGGCCACATGCTCGCTGCGGACTCCCATACGTGCAAGACTCCGCGGCACGACACCGCCTTCTTGGCGCAGCAAGCAGTACACCAAATGCTCGCAGCCTACAGTGGGGTGTCCCTCGCGCACTGCGATCGACTGAGCTTCCTGCAGGGCTTCCTGGGCCTTCGTGGTAAATCGCCGGAAGTCCACCATGTCCGTCCTCCTTTCTGCCGGGCTGGGAGCCGCGGCGTTTCTCTCTACAGTATCAAAGCTGTTTGGAAACAATGCAACTCCTGTACCCTAACTCGTAACTGCTTTTTAAATATAGACTTACAATGCGAGAGCACATTCAGGCTGAGGAATTGGGTGTCATTTTGGCAGTTCGGATATCGGGACGCAGCGCTGTCTTTGGTTGTAGGGCTGCCCATTTGGCAGGTTTGTGGAAGGGCGAAACTGCGGCCTCTGGAACGACTTGCTTTGTAAGTAGATCTTGGTCGCTTGGACCTTGCTGCATGGCGGTTCAGCTCGGCAAACTTCTTACCCGAAAGTATGCGCAGCGGGCGTGTGGAAATTGACAGTGCCTGTCCGAGGCGGAACAATGCTTCCAAGGAGGCGCGACTTCATGGAACGGAAACGGGGAATCAGTGGGGGAGCGGCCTGTGGGGTCCTCCTCTTCTTTTTATTTACACTTGTACGCGAGGGAGCATTGGCCGGAGATCCCGGCCGGTCGGGACCGCGGTGCCTGCTCATACCTTTGAGCTCGGCGCTCAACGAGGTTGCGGTTCAGAACGCTATAGAGGCAGCTGGGGAAAGCCTTGCCGGAGGCCGGCTTGAGCATGTCATAGTTGAGCTGAGTCCGTCCGGGGCGGAGCGCAAGGAGCTCATGCGGCTGGGCTCATACATATTCGGCTTGCGGGAAAAAGGCGTGCGCACCTGCGCACTTGTTCTTCCAACGGCGGAGGCGCCGGCTGCGACAGCCGTTGCGCTTGCTTGCGGGAAGATCGCGCTTGCGCCTGGATCGCGACTCGGCGGGCTTTCGAAACTCGGCCTTTCGGCCGAAAACCAGGGGCGGATCCTCTCCTGGGCGAGGACTCTGGGCAGGCCGGCTTCCTTGGTGCGGCGAATGCTCGGCGGCAAGGAAGAAATCGCGGCCTATCGGTCCAGTAGGACCGGGAAATGGGTTTTCCTCACACGTTCTCAATTCCAAGCGCTGCCCGAACCGGAACGGGCTGCTTTGGTGGAAAAACGTGTTATAGCCGAGGATAACGAACCGGTTTTCCTCAAGCCGACCGAGGCGCATGCCTTCGGCGTCATCGACTATGTGGTGCAAGACCGCATGGAGCTTCTGATGCGCCTGGGGCTGCAGGATTTAAGAGCCGAGGATTTCAAGGAAGTGGGCGGCGGGGGGGTTTTTCGAGAAGGGAAATCAGGGCGCGCGATCGCTGAATTCTTTCAAAAGCCTTTCATTCGTTTCCTGCTCATATTGGGAGGTATGCTCGGGCTGTTTCTGGAATTCCAGCTGCCGGGCTTCGGAGTGCCCGGGCTTGTGGGGCTCGGGTGTTTCGCCGTGTTTTTCGGAACCGGACTCATTACCGGATATGTCAACACCTTTGAGCTTATCCTTTTTCTCGGGAGCTTGGCGCTTATAGGTCTTGAGCTCTTGGTGATCCCGGGTTTCGGGGTTGCGGGGGTTCTGGGAATAACAGGGCTTTTGGTGAGCCTGGTTCTGGCCATGTACCGCGGCGGGGGCGGATCACTCGATTGGGACGAGCTTACCGAGGGCCTTCTTACAACTTTCTTGAGTGTGGCCTGCGGCATTGTGAGCATATATTTCTGCGCAAAGTATCTTCCGAAAAATCCTTTTGTGCGTAAGGCCGGACTGGTTCATGAGGAATCGATCTGGGGCGATGCGCGGCCCGGCACACCGCCTGCGGGGGGGGACCGGGACCAGTGGCCGATAGGCGCTGAGGGGGTGGCCGTTACGGCTTTGCGGCCTTCCGGAAAGGTTAAGGTGGGCGATAGGCTTATTGATGTCGTAACTGAGTCCGATTTCATTGAGGCGGGCACTCCCGTCGTCGTGGTGCGCAAGGTCGGGCCGCGTACCGTGGTCAGGGCTAGGAGGGAGTTGGACGAAAATGCCTCCTGAACTGGTTGGGATATTGGTTTACCTGTTGGGGCTGGCGCTTCTGTTTCTTGAGCTTTTCATCCCCTCGGGCGGGATTCTCGGTGTTTCCGGAACGGTTTGCACGATTTACGGCATTTGGCAGCTTATTTCGTGGAACGGCTGGGTGGGCGGCGTAGTTATTTGTTTGACGTGCTTGTATATCTACGGGATCATCAAATTCTGGGCCCGGAGGGTGACCATGACCAAAGATCTCTCCGGAGCGGACAGTACCAGCGAAGAATCGGCTCCGGTTGATCTTCTCGGGTGCGAGGGGGTTACCACGACGGTTCTCAGGCCGGCGGGCTACGCTGATATCGGCGGCCGCAGGATACAGGTGGTAACCGAAGGCCGTTTCCTGCCGAAAGGAACAAAGGTGAGGGTTACGCAGGTGGTCGGTAACCGGGTCGTTGTAGCAGGTGTTGAAGAGGCCCGGCCTTCCGGACCGGACCTTTTTGAATAAAGGAGGGATCTTCCCGAAAAAAGAATGGAATCCGGCGGCCGGAGAGAGCCGGCCGGGTGAAAATGAGTTTCGACGATACGACAGCAGAAAAAGAGGAGCGTAGAAGAACCTAAGGAGGTGTCATGGAAGCACTGACGTTTGTACCGGTTGTAGCGGTCACTCCGGTTGGAGCCGCTGTGCTCGTCCTGGTGGCTTTGGTTGCGCTTTTCGGCGTGATTCTGGCCCTGAATTTCGGCAACCTCTGGCTTCAGGCTTACTCAAGCGGGTGCCCGGTTCCCATAACGAAGTTTGTGGGAATGTGGCTGCGTAAGGTCAATCCCCGCGTGATCGTGGAATCCCTTATCATGGCGACGAAAGCCGGACTGAAAGTAGACCTTGACAAGCTGGAAGCACACTACCTCGCGAGGGGGAACGTTCGCAACGTTGTTCAAGCTCTTGTTGCGGCCAACAAGGCTGCTATACCCCTTGATTTCGAACGCGCCGCGGCTATCGATCTTGCAGGCCGCGATGTGCTTGACGCAGTGCGCACGAGCGTTCACCCGAAGGTGATAGACTGCCCCAATCCGGCGCTGGGCAAGACAACGATCGATGCGGTGGCCAAGGACGGCATTCAGCTTAAGGCTCGTGCGCGGGTTACGGTGCGGACCAACCTGGATCAGCTCGTCGGAGGCGCCACTGAGGATACGATCATAGCACGTGTGGGCGAGGGCATTGTTACGACCATAGGTTCGGCTGATACCCACAAGGAAGTGCTGGAGAACCCGGATAGGATCTCGCAGAAAGTTCTTGAGAAGGGATTGGATGCCGGTACCGCTTATGAGATCCTTTCGATCGATGTGGCCGACGTCGATGTGGGGGAAAACATCGGAGCGAAACTGCAAGCCGAACAGGCCGAAGCGGACAAGCGGATCGCGCAGGCCAAGGCCGAGGAAAGACGGGCGATGGCTGTTGCACGAGCGCACGAAATGGAAGCTCTCGCAAAAGAGAACCGAGCCAAGGTGATCCTTGCTGAGGCGGAGATCCCGAAGGCGATCGCTGAAGCGTTTCGAAGCGGTAATCTGGGGGTTCTCGATTACTACAACCTGCGCAACATTCAGGCGGATACCGCAATGCGCGAAACGATAGGCGGAAAGGGAGACGAGACAGGCGACACACAGGGTTCATGAGCCCCGGGTGCTGAGGAGGTCCTGTGGGAAACGAACTTATATTCTGGATCATTATTTTCATTGCGATCGGCGGGCTTCAGCTGATCGTAAAGATCTTCCGTGCGCTTGCCGGGAAACAGGTGCCGCCCGGCAAGCCGGCTCCCGGCGCTCAGAAACGGGACGTCGCAAGGGAGCTTCGCGAGTTTCTTGAGCAACTCAACAAGGAGTTCGGTGCTCCTGCACCTCCCAAGCCTGCGCCTCCGAGGCAGCAGCCCCGGCAGGTACACCGCGCTCCTGTGCGGCCGCAGCGCCGGGAGGTCAGGCCGGGAAGGCGGGCGGTCGCCGGTGCGCCTCGAGCGGAGATCGAGCCTGCAAGGCGCGAAGTGTACAGGGAAGTTGTGGGGGAGAAGCCTCTTGCCGACCTGAAGGAATCGGCTGCTGAGATCGAAAAGGTTGCAGCCGCGGTCAGGAGGCCCCTTGCGGATACTAAAAAGCCCTTGGTTGACGAATCGGAACTCGTCCTGCGCCTGCGGCCCGCAGCAGCCGCTGCGCGCAGGCGCAGTGCGCGTCAGAGCAGGTTCGTGGGCAAGGTGACATGGGAGCACCTGCGGCAGGCCGTGATTTGGCACGAGATCCTAAGCCCGCCGCGGGCTTTCCGCCCTTGGTCGCCCGTCCCGCGTCTGCGCTGAGTGTGCCTTGAAGCTTGCTTGACACTCGGCCGGGGGCTATCGATGATGGCATTGACGGTTCGTGGAATCTGAGTGCCAGAGTGGCGGAATTGGCAGACGCGCCAGACTCAAAATCTGGTGGCCGCAAGGCTGTGAGGGTTCGAC
>CAZGYL010000255.1:0-7114 GCA_964529985.1 uncultured Planctomycetia bacterium
GAGTTCAAGAAACGCAATCCCTGCGCTGATATCTACTACGTAGAAAAACGCTACACCGGAAAAGGACCGACCGGCTACGAGCAGGTCCGCCACGAGGTCTCCCAAGGAACCGCCAAGTACGTCGTCCGAACGAAGCTGGACGTAAGCAAAGCCCAGCCGGGCCAACGTGCGCCGGTGAAACGCCAAGTTTACGATGACAAAGGGAACGTGGTCTCAGAAGGCATGGCGCTTGTTCCCAAAATCGGTGAAATGCGAATACATCACACGCTTGTGTGCCTGAAGAACAATCAAGTATATGACGAAGGTACTCTGACCCTGGACTGGTTGGCTGACCCGCCCGAGAACGAAGCCTACTTTATGCCGGACCAAGGCTCCGACGGCCTGATCTTCTCGCCTTTGACCAAAGGGGATCTTGCAGGCTCAGCCATATTCCTTCAGGGCGGAGATGGGGGAAAGACGATCCGCCGTATGGAAACCCCCCTCCCGCTTTTCCCTGCGGACCGAGAAAAAAACGGTACCCTCCTTACTACAGGCTTAAGATATCTTCAATACGCAATCTACTTGCAAAGGAACTTCCTGACAACATATATGTCGCAGTCAGGGCGAAGTATGGTTCCATCGAGGGCGGCAGAAAGGTTCAAGGGTGGACGGTTTTTCCTACGGCAGACGGCGAAATCACGGCTCAGGTTTTGTACCGAGTACCAGACTGCGCCAAGGCAAAATTCGATGTTGTGGAAATGGCGGCCTATTGCGACTGGCACGCCGGGGAGCCCATGGTCGGACGCCCGCGGGCCCGGCAGAAGATTTTCATTCCCAAGTGTTTTGATCTTTGCTTGACCATCACGAACAGGGACTATACCCGCTGGGACGGGCCGATACGTTCCAACCCGTTCAAAGGTTACTCCAAGAACGAGGTAAGCGATCACGAAGACTGTTTTGAGGTGACGGCGTTCGTCACCTTTCGGAAAAAGCCCCAAAACGTCCAACGATTATCCGACACGCTGTTGCGTTACGTGTATGAGATCGCTTCGTGGGAAGTCGCGACCAGAATATTTTTTATTGGGAAACAGGCCGCAGCGAAGAGCACGCAGCGGGGCGACTCATAACTGCGGGGCGAAAGTATTTCTACCGGTCGGGAACCGTCAAACGGCTCGGGCCGCTGACCCGCAAGCTTGTATTCACCTACAACAAGAAAGAAGAACGGGTGGTAAGCGTGGAAGAGATGCCTGCATTCGAGTGTTACGTCTCTTTTACCAGAGAGACCAAATCGAGATGCTATGAGTACAGGAAAGGGTGGAGTTCCAGCGAAGACAGCGAGAGATGGGAAGAGATCGAAGGAACCGTTATGAGAAATATGCCGAACGAGACCGTAAGCAGTTGCGGCCCTTCGTGCCTGGCCGGCTACGCCTACAAGAGGAAGGAAATCCGGCATCCCGAAGAAAAGGCTGCGCAAGAGGCGAAAAAGATCGGGATGACAGGGCACCAGACAGGGTTCAGCGAAGAGGTGTTGCGCTGGAAGCTTCACTGGTGATGTCTCCGTCTTGTTTGAACCCGGAAGGCGGGCGGAACCGTCCCGGTCTTGCTTCGGGGAAACCGGATGCCGTACATTACTTATTCCCGGGACACAACGAGCGAAACAAGCAGCGAGGTGTGGAATAGTCCATGCGGGTAGCGTACAAGTTGAGATCCGCCGCTTTGTCCCTCATTGCTCTCGGATCCCTCAGCGCGGGCGCCGTGCAATGGACGTGGCCGCAGTTTCACGGTCCCTTCCGGGATAACATCTCCCGGGAAACCCCGCTTGCAGACGCATGGCCCGAAGAAGGCCCCCCTTTGATCTGGAAGGCAAGCGGATTGGGCCATGGGTTCTCGTCGGTCGCAGTAGGGCGTGGAATAATCTGCACCGCCGGTAACGTCGGGGATCAAACAATCGTTACTGCTCTCGATGAACAAGGCAGGGTCAAGTGGCGCGCCCCGAACGGCCCGGCCTGGAAAAGAGACTTCCCGGGAACCCGGAGCACCCCTACGATCGACGGCGACCGGGTGTACCACCAGAGTCCTTTGGGAAGCCTTGCTTGTTTCGAGACGAAAAGCGGGCGGGAGCTCTGGCGGATCAACGTTCTTCGCAAGTTTCACAGTAAGCCCAATAAATGGGGCCTTGCCGAATCGGTCCTTGTGGACGGAAACCGCGTGATTTCAACTCCCGGAGGCCCTGAGACGTGCGTAGTCGCTTTCGACAAGTACACCGGGAAGCTGCTTTGGAAATCGCCCACCACAAACGAGCTTGCAGGATACGCTTCTCCCATCCTGGCCGAGTACAAGGGCTTGAGGATCATCATAACTCTTACGGCGAAAGCTCTCGTAGGCATAAACGCCGAAACCGGAGATCTCCTCTGGCACGTGCCTCACAAATCATACGCCGACGAAAATATTATGATGCCCATTTTCCACGAAGGCTGCGTATTCATAAGTACGTTGGTTGCCGGGTCAGTGAAGTGGAAGCTCGAAGCGAGGGGCGGCAAGGTTCAGATCAAGGAGCTTTGGCGGACCAAAGAACTAGACAACCACCACGGCGGGGTTGTACTTCTCAAAGGTTACCTTTACGGCACAAGTACGGTGCGTAACGCGAAAAAATGGGTCTGCCTGGACTGGCGCACCGGTAAGGTGCTATATGCCGTAAGAGGCGTCGGTAAGGGATCGCTTACCTGCGCCGACGGTAAGCTTTATACGCTGAGCATTGACCGGAAAGTGGGCCTGGTGCATCCCTCACCGCAGAATTTCCGCCTTGTAAGCACTTTCGAGATCCCCAAGGGCGGCAAGGGCAGAAGTTGGGCCCATCCGGTGGTCTGCAACGGCCGCCTTTACATCAGGCACGGGGAATTCCTCTACGTTTACAACGTGAAGTAAGTTCAGAGAAAAGGAGCGAAAGATCGAATCGCAAATCCACCGGCCTTCAAAGCCTGAAAGCGAAATCGAGATTGCAGAAGTTGAAAAACGGTTGTCCGCTTCCAACCGGCCGAAGACAATGAGACTTGCAGCACTGCTCGGGGTTACTCTTTGTTTCCTTCCTCCGGAAATGGCTACGGCCTCTGCAGCGTTGCGGCCGTTTGCCATGGGATTTACGCCCTTCCCCTACGACATGACACCCGAGGCCGTCCGCAGCACGTCCGAGTTTCTACGGCGTAACGGCGATATGGTGGCTCACCACTTCGATAACGGAGTGCCGTGGACCGAAGCTCTTGCAGGCAAACGTTTCCATGCCGCAATAACCAAGGATTGGGAGGAGCGCAGGGCTTCGGCGCGCGGCAAGG
Source organism: uncultured Planctomycetia bacterium (assembly GCA_964529985.1). Taxonomy (GTDB): domain Bacteria; phylum Planctomycetota; class UBA8108; order UBA8890; family UBA8898; genus CAZGYL01. The sequence continues at coordinate 3,309 of CAZGYL010000255.1, forward strand.
CGGTCTTCTTGGCCCTCACCCCGCTTGATTCCGCGCGCAGGTCTTTAGCCCTCTACAGGTCGGCCCGGGAGAATATGCCCCTACCGGATCGATTCCGCAAGGCGCAGTTCAATGACCCGGCGGTTAAGAAGGCATACCTCCAGTACTGCCGCAGAGCCATAGAGTTTTTCAAACCCCGGTGGTGCGCCATCGGAATAGAGGTCAACGAGCTGCTCCTTAACGCCCCCTCCCGCTGGCCCGATTTCTTGGAGTTGTATAAGGAAACATACAGCGCGTTGAAAAAGCAATTCCCGCAGCTCCCGCTCTGCGCCACTCTCTCGCTCCATTCCCTGACCGATCCTGCAAAGTCCGGAAAAAACGATCAGCGCAGGCAGGTTCTTGCGTTTCTTGAGCTGAACGATTTGGTCGCCCTCAGCTACTACCCGTTTATGGCGGGCAATCTCACGAACTTCGAAGCACCGCTTGCCTGGGTCAGGAAAGCCACCTGTAGACCCCTCGCCGTAGCTGAAAGCGGCTTTCCGGCGGAAACGATCCGCCTGGAGAGCTTCAATCTCACCCTGCCGAGCACGCCTGCGCGGCAGAAAGCCTTCCTGAAAACTCTTCTCAAGCGGGCGCTTGTGAATCGATACCGTTTCGTTGTCTGGTTCCTACACCGCGACTATGACGCCCTGTGGAACAAGATCAAAAATTCCTGTCCCGAAGCCTTCGTCGTCTGGAAGGATTGCGGCCTTATCGATGAACTCGGCCGCCCAAGGCCGGCCTTGAAGGTGTGGCGATCGTACCTCAAGCGGAAATGGAAGGAAGTTGCCCCTTAGGGCTGCTCCTCGTAAGGGCAAAGCGAGACGTCATCGATCCAGAGTTCTCCATACGCCGTAGTGTATATAAAGACCAGAATTCGTATCGTACCGTCGGCCGCCGGCTTTTTGCCCCTCCTGGGCGGCTTTACGGTGACCGTGCCTCGGACTTCGGTCCAATCATAGGTATCCTTCCTCGGCAGTTGTATTCTCGCCCACCCGTCTCCGGGGTCCCCTTCGAAGTTTACGAAGCACGCACCATGAGCTCCCAAAGCCTTGAAAAATCCTCGGAAAAGGAGCTTCGTTCCGGGCTTAACCCGTATCTCGTCGGTGCAGATTCCGCCCCGTCCCCTGCGGCGACATACAAGTCTGGCACACAAAGCTCCACTGTGTCCCTTGCCTAACTTGATATCGTAGTCTCCCCCATCGAAAAATCCGGAATATCCCCAATGCGCCCAGGGACTGCGTGCTACGCGATCAAAGTATCCATAGCCCCAGGGCTCTTCGGGGTAAGGTCTGCGAGGGCCGCTTCTCACCTCAAAAGAAGGGTTTCGAATAAGGTTCCTGCAAGACCTTTTTTCAGGAAGGACTGAGCTTCCCACCGCAAGGGCGATCGAACCTGAAAGAACAAAGTACAATAAGAGCTTCATTGGTTTTCCTCCGCCGGCCTTATTCCTCAAGAGCTCCCCTAAGGGCCTCAATACTGCGCGCCACCTGTCTGCGGAACTCATAGTAATCGTTGATCGAATCGTTGAAACTCCCATCGTCCGCTATAAGCTCCCTAAGGGAGAGAAGCCGCCGCGCCGTCTGCAGCAATTTTGCTGAAAGCCCGGAGCTTTCCCCCTTCACGGCCAAGGTACGTAGGAGCCAGAGGTACTCGTAATCCTCAAATCCGTCGCGCAAGGCCTCAAGCCGCAGCGAAGGATAGGGCATTCCTCCCGGCCCCGGATAGATCAAATAGCCGTCCCCGTTATAGCGGCCGAAGGTGTTCGGATCCCACGGGATCTCAGGCCACATGGGGCCCTTACCGCTCCTGCGCACGTTCTTGCCCCATGAGGCCGGTGACCAATACTCAAAGCCCGCGGCCTTGTACTTCCAGCAGAAAAGAGGGATCAAGCGCGCGTCTATGAGCGGATACTCTATAAAAAGGTTGGGCCGATCCATCGGGTAGCAACATACAGCAAGCCAGACCTCTGTTCCACGGCGCTGCAGCTCCGCCACGCCGGTCTTATGATACTGTGCGATATAAATATCAAAGACATCAATCACATCCGCAAGCGCGCGCACTCCGGCGGGCTGGTTAAGGCACTGAATGATCTTAAGACCGGGAACCGCACGCTTTATGGCTTTTGCAATTTTTCTCACCTCACCCCAATGGCGCCGCGGGGCCTCGTCGTATGTGTAGACATAAGCTTTATCGAGCCACCCCTTTTTCTTCAGGTGATCGGCGTATGCCTTAAGCATCGCTGTAAACTGAGATATAAACTCAGGCGTGTATCTGTCTTTACCCCGGCGCCTGAGATTAGGAGCCGTTCCCATGATAAAAGCATTCATACCCTTTGCGAAAAGATACTCCAAGCGCTTGTCTATCTCTGAAAAATCGTACTTGCGGCGGCGGCGGGGCACGAAAGAAGCAACGTTTCCCCCGGGGCCGAGCCGGTGCTCAAGCAGCATATCCCAAAACCGCCGCGTGGCCGCGTTATGCAGGCGGCGGCCTTCTTCGCTTCTCCGATCAAAGCCGTAGTGCCGCGGGAACCAACCGAAGCCGTTGAACCATGTCAAAGTTCGAAGATGCGTGGTTTCAGGCAAAGTGAAATCCCAAATCCTAATCTCAAGCGGCACCGAAGCAGGCTTAAGCCCTTTAAAAATCAGTTTGACAGTGCCGGTATATTCGCCGCCCCGCACATCCTCAGGCGCCTTGACGGAGATCCAGATAGGCGTCCGCGAAAGTCTCTTGACGCAAAAAGGCCCCGGAGGCATCAGCGGATCCGGATACCAACCCACCCGAGGGACGGGATAAGGCGGCGTAAAAGCGGTCTCTACGAAATCAACACGCCGCCATGACAAAGCTGAAGCAGGCAGTAATGCACCTGAAGGCCCTTTCAAGGGCGAAAACTCAACCGCCTCAACCGTAACGTCCCGCCACGGCGCCTCCACTATAATCTGTCCGACTTCAACCTCGTTTCGCGCCAACGAAATCGACAGCCTCTTCTTCAACGCCCCGGGAGGTTTGTAGTCAGTGTCGGGGAAAATCTTCACAAGTGCAGGTGCGGTATCGATCCTGTAGGGCGGCGAAGCCGCGGGGCCGGGGTATCTCCTTGGGCTTGGGGGGAGCCAGAGCCGGCGGAGAGGGGCTTTCGGCGAGTTCGTTTACATCGACCGTTTCCACTTTTACATCGTCGATCCAGATCGAGCCTGTGGTTTTTGAGTAAATAAAGATAACAATGGTCTGGCCTTCCTCGGTGCAATTCCTCACCGGCACCACGCACCTTTTTGTAATCTTCTTCCAATCATAAGTGCCGCCCGGGATGTTCATACGGTCCCAACCGTCGCCCGGAGATCCTTCGTAATTCAAGCGAATGATTCCGCCGCCAGCACCCTTCGCCTTAACCCAGAAAGAGACCTTGAGCATCGTACCGGGTTGTAATCTAAAAGGAGAAGAGGCGATGCCGCCGCGTCCTTTTCTCACGCAGCGGATCTCAATTGAATGCTTGCCCGAATGGGCTTCATTCGAAAGGTGTACTGTGTATCGCCCGCCTTCCCAAGACCCGCCGAAAGCCCAATCGGAGGCAGGGGCATCGGTCATTCCCGGATAAAAGGCACGCTCCTTCCGCGGCAGATTGCGCAGAAAGGGCTTACAAGCCGGCTCTTCAAAGCCGCCGTTCTTGATCAAGTTACCGGTCTCAACCGATTTTAGATAAAGTAGGGCAGAACCCTTGAAAGGCGGTCGGAACTTCCTCAGGCCGCCCGTCCACTGCAGGAGCCCTGACAGTGAGCTGCGGCCGGTTGCGG
>CAZGYL010000256.1:0-7113 GCA_964529985.1 uncultured Planctomycetia bacterium
CCGAAGCCCTCAGAGCCGAGCTGCAAGAATGGCGCAGGGAAGTGGGTGCCGCACTGCCGCGTCTGAATCCCGCATACGATCCCGCCCGCGCAGGCGTTTGGGGGAAGCGCACCAAGAAAACTCAACGAAAGCCATAAGAAAAGCCGGCGGGCAGGTCCACCTAAGCGCACCTGCCCGCCGGCTCTGAACCGGCCGAAGCCTTACAGACTTACGGGCACTGGAACTCCTCGCAGGTCAGCTGATCGTCGGTGGGATCCTGACCGCAAGCGCCGAGCGGCGCGGGAATCGGATCGCCGCCGAGGAAAAGGTACGTAAGCAGGTAAATCGCATCGGCGGTATCAACCTGCCCGTTGTCATCGGCATCCGCCGAGTCCATGCACTTCTTGATAAGATCCAGCTTGCTTCCCTGGTTGAAAACGGCCTTAGCAATGGCAACGCCGTCGGAAACCGTGTAACGGCCGTCCTGGTTGGCATCACCGCGGATAAAGGGCTTGCCCACGGGCGGCGCACAGGTCACCGTAACCTGAACGCTGTCGGTGGAGACGGTCGGATCAAGGGACACGCCGTCAACGTCCACAACAATCTCAACCTTTGGATCGCCCAGATCGCCGGTCAGTGTGACGTTGCCGGTTGCGGTATCGCCTGCAGCGCCGGCCGAGCACTGGTAGGAGACAACAGCGATTTCCTGATCGCAGGTCTCAGCAGGCAGGACGAACCATTCAGGAGGATCACCTTGAGGCTCAAGATCGGTGACCACACCGAGAGTAGCACCTTTGCCCTCAATGATATTCACGCCCCAGAAACCCTCGTTCTTGACATCGAAGTCTCCGAAAGCCGAACCCGGGACGATATCAAGCACTTCAAGATCGGTTGTATCCTGAGTGATACCGAACTGAAATCCGCTGATCTGCTGGTCTGTGGTCGTATCCAAGAGGACTGCTACCTTGCTTGTATCTCCCTCAACAGCAGCGAGTTTGATCTTAAGCTCAGTACAGGCGGGAGGCGGTCCGCCGGCCGGAATATGCGCGCCTTCCTTCGTAGCGGGCCCAAAAGAAGCACCGCCCACAACGAAGACCGTCTCAACGGGCGGCTGTCCAAGAGTGTCGCAGAAGTTCAAATCGGTTCCGTCGGCCTTGAGAATCGAATACTTCACCTTCAGCAGTTCAAAGCGATCCGTTGCAAGCAGATCCCAGCTCTGCATGAAATCGAGAACCACCGCCTGGACTATACCTCCGTCATAAACCTGAACCGAGTGAAACTGAGCCGGCTTGCCGTCGGGACCGGGCTTGGCCATGTCATCGGGACAGGCGACCTCGGGGCATTCGCCGGAGCAGGGATCCTGCATCTGTCCGAGTGCCACGCAATCGCCTATTTTCGCGGCTGCGGCATCATGACACAGACCCCAGGACCAACCCTGGACGTGGTCGACCTTCCACGAACCGACCACCACAACCTCAGCCTCGCTCTCTGATGAAGACAAAACTTCCACCTTGAGGGCGAAATCCTCGGGCGTAGGCTCAGCAGCATACACAAAGCCCACGAGGCCACATACAACCGCAAGGAACGCAAGCTTTCGAATCATGTCGTTCTTCTCCTCTTACCAACCTGCCGAACGGAAACACCCAAAGTACCCACAAACACCGACGAAAACAGCCGTGAACACCCCATGCTCCGAAAAGCCGGAATGCTCACCGTAACACCCAAAGCCGCTGGAAATGCGACCAGGTGAAACCGATTTTTCACTTGGATTAGGAGAACCGACTCCTTTACCTCCTTTCACTGCTTCCTTCCGCTGTCTTTCTCGGAAAGCCCAAACGCTTCTCCGCCGAATCCTCGTCCTTCAGCCGTTGCCTCAGCCGGTCCACTCCGGTTCGGACCGGCAAAGCAAAAGTAAGATCCATTGTACCGCTATCGTCCGGCCAAGGCAAGGCCGCAGAGCAAGGCCAGCCTTTGGGGGAAGCAATGTGTGTGCGGCTGTGGACGCCCCCACCGGCTCTTGCCCTAACTCTTTGCCGGACAAGGAGTAACAACGACAACAAGGATTCCCGTAACAAGAAAATTCCGCACAGTAGGGAGGGTCCAGCTTCGAGGTTTGTTACGCCAGGCGGTCCTGAGGTGTGGACTGATCCGCCGGAGCTATTCCTTTACGGGGATTGGAGATCTATAGACACGACACGTCCTTCACCGATCGTCCAGATACGCAGAAAAATCTGTTTCTTCTTCTGCTTGAGGGCCTCGTTCACCGCACGTTCGAACTCCTCAACATCTTTTACGGGCGCATTGTCCACATGCGTAATGATCTCGTAAGGCGCAAGGCGCCTGACATCCGCTTTGCCGCCCCTTTCGACGGCGGAGATAACAACTCCAGGAAAATCTTCTTTAAGGCGCAGGACCTCGCGCACCTCATAGGTCAGATTCCGCACGGTGATTCCTAATGATTTTATTTTTCTCCGCTCGGTCGTGTCGTAATCTTCAGGTCCTTTTTCGAGCACAAGCCGGGCCGTACGTTTCCTATAAGTTCCGTTTTCGCGATGCAGATAGATAAGTTCCACCTCGCTTCCTGCGCCTATCTTGGTAAGTATTTCTGTAAGATAATTTCTGCGGGAACGCCACAGCCGATCTCCGCTCGTGCTGCGGCCGTACATCCACGACCAAGAGCTCGACCACCTGTCGGCCCGCCGGGCTACGAACTCGATAGACCTGTCCTCTTCGACCTTTCTTACGCTGAGCAGAATATCACCGGGCCGTATTCCCAGCCGCCGGGCCGGCGAAGAGCGGTACACATGACATACAAGCAATCCGATACTGCCTTCCTTGGTCCGGTCCAAAAGGCCCAAGAGCTCCATGAGATTTCGATTAACCCTCTGGAACTCAACCCCGAGCCACACAGGCCGCTCCCGTTCAGGCTTCGCCTCAGGCTTGGCCAGAGGATCAAAATGCTCTCCGGGATTCTTAAGAAGAGGCGCGAAAGAGGCGGTTGAAACCACCTGGGGAAGCGACCTCCGTTCGCCCGGCTTGGAAGGGTCTTTCCAGGCCAGATGAAAACCGAGAAGCTTCCCTTCCGTATCAAAGAGATAAGCCGGGCCCTTGATCTCCTTGAGCGGCTGAATAATCTCGCGGTCGCCGGGCCCCTTTTTGGTGTTGAAGTACCTGTTGTAGTCGGTCCGCTGGTAGAGGCCCCCGAATCTCTCGGCAACGCGGTGCACAAGAAAGAGCCGCCCCCGAACCGGAGCCGCACCGGCATCGATAGGGTAAGCCGGGACTCCCTCTGCTCCGCCCACAAGCAAAGCCCCCCACTGCGCGAAGCATCCTATGTAAGGAGCTTCCCGCTCTTCTCCTCCCTGCTCGACAAGAATCCTGGTTATCTGTTTTATCGCCCGTCGGGGTAGATCCACAAGCACAAGAAAACGCCCGCCGCCCACGGAAAGCCCGTAGAGCGTCAAAACCTTTCTGTCCTCTTCCCTCCGATCGCCGAACCTGAAAATCCGGCTCCCCTCCTCGTCTTCCTCTTTCACATTGCGAAGGAAAATCCGGATCCGGCGCAATGAGCGGCGCACCTTTTCGGCAAGGCGCTTGCAGCAAGCTTTGTACTCTTCCCACGAAAGCCGCCGGCCGCTTTGCAACGCCCGGGGATTATACGTTGTAAGCCCACCCGGTCCGTCCCAAAGGTCGTAATCAACCAAGTATCCGAAAGGCTCGCCCTTCCGGTTCAAAAGCAGACAACCCGAAAAGGGACTGTTCCCGGTGGTCAGGCCGAAAAGAGCTCGCCAGTCACCGCCGCCTCCGAAAGGCAGAAGGTCGGCCCGTTCAGGTACGACCTGCAGGTATGGATCGGCTCCCACCGTAACCATCTCGACGCGCCAAAAAAGCTCGCCGGGTGAAAGAGCCGGCGAGCTGAAGCTCACCCGCTTAAAGTCCCTCCCCTTGCGATCCACCGGCACAAAAGTAAGCGCGTTGTAGTCAACGAAAATGCTCTTGAGACGAAGCTCGAGTTTCCGGCCGTCGCTGTATGCAGCCCGGACATTCCTGAACCTCTCAAGCGGCATACACGGATCCGCGCAAAGGATCTCCCCGGATTCGCTCACAACGATTCCGTACCAGCTCAGTGTCATTTTGTTTTCGTAAAGACGGTCGGCCAGAGCCGCTCTGCCCGGGCGCTCCTGCCCGGGGATCGCCTCGGGGTCTCTACCGAAAGCTATCGAGAGGCGAACAAAAGCCGCTTCGGCCCGCCGCGCGCCCCGAACGACTTCAGGCGGCAGGCTCGAGCCGGCCAAAGCCGCCGTCAAAACAGTTGCTGCAAGCATTTTTTCCTCTCCGTGCACTCCGTCTGCGTCGCGACGAAGTCTTTCAGTCTCGAAATGTCAAAAGGCTGAGGTGGGCGCCTTGGTGCGCCTCGCCCGCTCCTGACTTTCACGTTCGAAATCCAAGACGATCCAAATCGGGTAACCTCCCCGCAGGACTTTGCAGAGCACTTTCCGCCTGCCGCGGGGCAACGTGTTCAGCCGCCTGTAAAGACGCTTAAGCCCCTTGAGATCCGCCACCCGGCAAGTGTCGATCTCAAGCAGGATATCCCCCTCGTAAAAACCGCTTTCATCAGCGTTCCCGCCGCTTTTGACCCCCTGAACGAAAACACCGCGAGGGCGGAAATAGGCGTACACGGGCTGCGCATATCTGCTTATCTCTTTGACCGTCATATCCCATTCCTTAAGCTCGAGGTCCTCTCCTTCCACCTTTCCCTTAAGAAGCGGCGTAAGAGAGGTACTACGGGTAACCCCGGCCCGCACGTATTTCACTTGCACCGCTTGACCGGGCTTAAGGGAAGCCAAGAAACGCCTTATTTCAGGCAGGTCCTCGCGGTACAGGCCGCGCAAAGCTCTACCTGCGACCTCAAGCAGGCGGTCTCCGGTGCGCAGACCCGCACGTTCGGCCGGCGAAGACGGATCCACACCCGCCACCATCACGCCCCGGTCGGCCGGTATGAAAACACTTTTTTCAAAGTCGTTGAGCGGCTGGAGCTGCAAGCCGGTCCAACTGCGGCGGACGCCGCCGTGTTCGAGGATCTGCCCGACGACCTCGCGCACCCGATTGGACGGTATGGCGAATCCGATGTTGTCTGCGGAAGAAATTCCGCGCGCGTTTATTCCCACGATCTCCCCGCGGATATTTACAAGCGGGCCGCCGGAGTTACCGGGGTTTATGGCGGCATCCGTTTGGATCCACAGGTTATAGGGGGAAATTTCCAGGTAGCGGCGCGTATTGCTCACGATACCCAGAGAGACCGAGCGATCGAAGCCGAAAGGCGCACCCATTGCCAGAACAAACTGCCCCTCGGTAAGGGCGTCCGAGTCGCCGAAAGGCGCATAAGGCACGCTCTCGCCTTCGGGCAGCTGCAGCTTCAGCACGGCGAGGTCCATTTCAGGATCCTGGCCCAATACCCGCGCGGAAACCTCCCGGCGGTCCGAAAGAACGCAGCGGATATCGATCGCTTTTTCCACTACATGGTAATTTGTGACGACATGGCCTTCCGGCGAGATTATGACCCCGCTACCGTAAACGATCAGCTTGCGTTTCTCCCCCACCAGGTAGCTCTGCAGGATCGGCTTGACGAAAACAACCGCCGGGAAGACCCGCCGCTGCGTTTCCGCTATGACCTTCTCAAACTCAGCCTGGACCGCTCCACCGGCACCTTCAACCGGGCCTAAGAGGAGCACCAGAAGTGTCAATCCGGCTCCAAGCAGCCGCGCGCCGGAAAAAGAATTTCTGACAGCACCGATCAACCCCGCTTTGCGCTGGACGCTTCCCCTCCGCTCGATTCCTCTCTCGCTCGGCATGCCCGGCTCCTTTTGTTGCTTCATCTCCGAGACCGTCAGGCTCAGCCGGCCCCCGGCAACGCTCTGCTACCTTTTATCGGCCGCCGCAGGCCCCCGGTCAAGGAAGCCCGCAGTGCGAAAAGCCCGGTGCCCGGGCGGCCCCGCGGTTTTTCCACACTACGGTCTTGCCTAGCCGGACGGGAGGCGCTATGCTTTTGTATCTATTTTTCGTCGGTTTTCTGCCCGTCGGTTTGCTTTCGCCGGGCAACGACGCAGGCGGTGGCCCACGAACAAGAAGTGTGGGGCGAAACGGAGGCAAGGCTGCCTCCACTTCGACGATCACTTCGCCTGGTGGGCTAGGGACAAACGCGTTGGCCTTGGTTTGGCCCTTGACCTTTCAGAGTGAAAGTGAGGTGGAAAGGTGGTGGTAGCCAAAGACTTCAAAGGCGCCCCGCGGGGCACCCTCGGCAGGCACGTCGTTGCTGAGTTTATTGACTGCAATCCCGCCCGACTTGAGAACGAAGGGTTCTTGAAGCGACACGCAGCTTCGGCATGCCGTCAGGCCGGAGCGACCGTCCTAGGCGTTCATTCCCATAAGTTCGAGCCGCAAGGTGCAACTGTTTTGGTGCTTTTGGCCGAATCGCATCTTTCGATTCATACATGGCCTGAATACGCCTATGCGGCGGTGGATGTCTTTACCTGCGGGGAGAGTCTCCGTCCCGAAGAGGCGGTATATTACCTTGCGGAAAAACTCGGAGCGACACGGTGCTCGATCCTTACTCTGCACCGCGGTTGTCACGCTAAGAGGAACGGAAGCGTGGTTTTCGCAGTTCCGGCGCTTGAGGGCACCGGACCTGTAGAGGCGGTCCGGCGGCAAGGCGCGGGAGATCCCAAAAGCAGGCAGAGCCGGGCGGAAGCCGCCTTCAGTGTGGCCTGGGACGGGCGTTCGGCTCCGACTTCATAGGTTCAAGCACCGTCAGCTTCCGCGGAGGATATCGATGGCCGCTGAGATTGAATCCTACTTGTGGCTGTGGGACTGGTTTTCGCCTTACGAGGCCCACCTCCATGCCATCAGCCAAACGGTTTTCGCCCGACGTTCTGAGTTTCAAAAGATTGAAATCATGGAGACTCCGGCTCACGGGCGCGTCTTGGTGCTTGACGGCGAAATCCAAAGCTACGCAGAAGACGAGTTTGTGTATCACGAAGCCCTCGTCCAACCCGCAATGATCCTGCACCCTGAGCCTCAAAAGGTGCTTGTGGTCGGAGGAGGAGAGGGTGCCACGCTGCGTGAAGCTTTGCGCCA
>CAZGYL010000257.1:0-7107 GCA_964529985.1 uncultured Planctomycetia bacterium
TAAAGGTGTCGGGTGCTCAGTGTCCGGTCTCCTATTACTGGTGTTCCTCATGCTTGCGCTTCTTGGGCCGCCGTCCTTTCTTGCGGGGCTTACGCCCGCCTTCTTTTTTCTCAGATCCGGCCTTTTCAGGCGGCCGGCGCCTTGCTTTTTTTTTCAGCTGCTCGCGTTGTTCAGGGGTAAGCAGGCTTTGGATTTTCCGGCGCAGGCCCCTTAGGATTGCGGAGCGCTTTCTGGCCTGTTCCCTTGTTTGGGGTACCTTGCATAAGAGGCCGGCCTCTTTGAGCTTCTTTGCGGCCTCAGAGCAGAAGCCATGAATCTTTTTCTTCTGTTCGGCTGTGAGTTTGATTGAGCGCAGGGGGCGCAAGGTGCTCAGGCAGATCTCAGCCATGTGCCACTTCAGCTGGAGCTCAGGCGTTTTGAGGATTTCCTTGGCCAGTCTCTGGTCGAATTTTGCAAGCAACTTCGCCCTGTCTTTCTTGAGCTCGGCGATCCGGCGCTGAATCTCCCGGACTTTGCTTCGGTCCCCCCGGACCTCAGGGCTGCGAAGCTTTTTTACAAGCTCAGCGAGCTTGCCGCCCTTCTCAGGGTCCTTCTTCCACGCTCTTTCCGCCCGGCTGCGTTCGCGTAGGATCTCAGCCAGCTTCTTTGTCTGCTCTTCGTTCAGCCCTAAGCGTTTAGCGATCTCAGTGTACTGCTTGGGCAGGCGTAAGGCCGTGCGGGCTCGACGCCTCTGCCGCCCGGGCTTTGCCTGAGCCGCATCGGCGGCAGCAAGGAGGGAAACTGAGAAGATCCCGGTCAAAGCAAGGGTTGCAAGTCGCTTCGCTGTTCCCGTCATTTCGACTCCTCCGCATGGGGCTAACCTGCACCGCCCGGCAGCCCCGCCTCCGAGCGGCCTCGTAACGAAGTCTCTCACCGACTCTGGTAGATAAAACACCGCAGGCAGGCTCGGAGTTGCTAGGAAAAGTGAAGCTTCGGGGGAAATTTTCTGCAGCTTCGCGGACGGCACCCAGCCCCAGTGCCCCGGCGGCGCTTAAGTGCCCTTAGGAGCTTGTGGTAGGTGTCGGCCGCACCTCAATCCCTACAGAAGCCAAGTGCTCTTTGACCGCTTGGATCGGGACCTCGCGCCGGTGAAATATGCCTGCAGCAAGCGCAGCTTCCACACCGGTTTTCAGAAAGACCTCTGAGAAATGCTCAACGCTGCCGGCTCCGCTTGAGGCGATCACAGGTATTGAGACCGCTTCGGCCACAGCTTCTGTAAGCTCAATGTCGAAACCCAAACCGGTCCCGTCCCTGTCGATGCAGTTCAACAGGATTTCACCGGCTCCAAGATCTTCGCACACCTCAGCGAGAGTGATCGCATCAACGTCTCTTTCCTCGCGGCCGCCCTTGACCGTACAGCGGTACCAGCAGTAGCGCTCTCCGTTGGGGCCGGGGATATTTGTCTCTATCACCCTGTGAGGCACCGAGGACGGGTCACTCACGTAAACACGACGTGGATCAACGGAAATGACAACCGCCTGGCGGCCGTAAACCCTGGCGATAGTCTCAATAGAGCTTTCGCCTGAAGGCCCGCCCTTCTTCAGATAGCGTTCCACGATCTCAACCGCGTCGCTTCCTATGGAAACCTTGTCGGCACCTGACCTGAAGTATTCGTGCGCCACCTCCAACGCCGAATAACGCCGCCCGAAGGAATCGGTATAATCCCTGATCCCGCCTCCGATCGTAAGCGGTACGAAAACGTTCTCAGAGGTCAGCCTGAGGACCTCGAGCATGGGCAGATCATGGAGAGGGAAATCACGGAAGCCCGTTATGTTAAGGAAGGTGATCTCATCCGCGCCTTCGAGGTAATACCTCCGGGCCAATTCAACAGGCTTGCCCAAGTTCCGCACCACCCCGGCTTCGCGAACGTCATAGCGGTCCCCTTTGGTTACCACCAGGTCCCCTTCATCATTGGTGCGCACATCCAGACAGGCGATTATCCTTTTTGCAAACCCGGTGGGTCCCGGCCTGGGTGGAAGGGAGACACGGGGCGCCCCCCTGATGAAATTCTCAAGAAGCTTAAGGCCCACAGGCCCGCTTTTCTCCGGGTGAAATTGGGTGGCGACGACAGAGCCCTTCTGAACGGCGCTTACAAAAGAACAGCCGTAATCGGTCGTGGTGAGGACGACGGAACGGTCCTCCGGAACCACGTGGTAGGAGTGGACGAAGTAGAATTTTTCCTTCCCGTGCAACCCTTGGAAAAGACTCGAAGGCATGTGACACCTTATACCGTTCCAGCCCATATGGGGAACGGAAAGGTCGATATGAAAGCGCTCCACGCGGCCTCTGATGACCCCCAAGCCGGGTACGCCGGGAGCCTCCTCGCTTTCGTCGAACAAGATCTGCAATCCCAGGCAAATGCCGAAATAAGGCCTGTTCGCCTTCAGATAGCGCAAAAGCGGTTCACGGAATCCCTTTTCGTCCAACGCCTTGAGAATCCCCCCGAAGTTTCCCACCCCGGGGAAAACGAGCTTTTGTGCTTCTTCTATATCCCGCGCGGTCCGCACAAAGCGCACGCTCGCGCCCAGCGATCGCAGGGCGTTTACGACACTCCTTACGTTTCCGGCCCCGTAATCAAGTAAGGTTATTGTTTGCTCAGCCATCGGTTGTTTCTTTGGGGGACGGCAATTTACCAAACGCGCTAAACGGAACTCCGGGGCGGCAACTTCAGGGCGTGGCCTGCCTGAACTCTCCTGCCAAGTTGACCACACACACGGGGGGCGATCAAGGCGCCCCTGGGTCCGGGTGTAGAAGCAAGCCCTCGGTTCTCGTAAGTTATCTTAGAGGCAGCCTGCTTTGGAGGGCGGTCTGGTCATCGTCCGGCTGAAGAATCGGAGCTTGTTTCCCCACTGTACGACAGGAGGTTTCAATGCGCAGAGGACACAATGTCTTGAAAACCATTGTGCAGGTAGTTGCGTTTGCAGCTTTATGGGCGGGTTTGAGCCAAGCCGCACCCGGCGGGCCGCCCGCTCCGGGCAGGAGGCCAAGGCCGGTCGGTCCGCCTCCGCTCTTGCGGGCGCTGGATAAGGACGGAGACGGTAAACTTTCCACCAGTGAAATCGCCGAGGCTTCAGCTTCCCTTAAGCAGCTTGACCGGAACGGCGACGGTTCCCTGAGCCGGGAGGAGCTCCTCGGAAGGCGCCGCCCTGTTAAGGCTGCTGGAAGACCGCCCCGGGGCGGTCCTTCGGGCATGCGTCCTGTGACCGGGGTTGTGCACGAGGCCGATCCGCTTCCCAAGGACGAAATGGAACGCAAGATTCTCGAAGTTCTCGCAGATATGGACCGTACTCAACGCCGCGGCATGATGAACGTGCCCCGTGAGGACGGGCGGCTTCTTCGATTGCTGGCTGAGGCGATCGGGGCGAAGCGCGTTGTTGAGATCGGAACCTCAAACGGCTACTCGGGGCTTTGGATCTGCCTTGCTCTGCAGCGGACGGGCGGGAAGCTCATTACGCATGAGATCGACGAGCGCCGAGCTTCTCTTGCCCGCAAGAATTTTGCCAGGGCCGGAGTTTCGGACTTGGTTACGATTGTTATGGGCGATGCCCACAAGACGATAACGAAGCTCAAGGGGCCGATCGATATGGTCTTTATTGATGCAGACAAGAGAGGTTACGCCGATTATCTCAAAAAACTCCTTCCTTTTGTAAGGCCGGGCGGTTTGATAGTAGCCCACAACATGCACCGGCCCCCTCCCTATCCGGATTTCATTAAGGCTGTGACTACGGATCCTACTTTGGAGACGTTGTTTTTCCATATGGAGGCTGCCGGTATAGGCGTTACGCTGAAGAAACGCTGAACCGCAGGAGCTCGGAGGCCGGGACCGGAGGTCGAGCTGATTCCGGCCCGGCACCGAGCTTAATAGAACAATGGTACCCGCCCGGCGCGCCTGAAGCTCGGCCTTCCGGCGCGCCGGACGCAAAAAGTTACGCCTTCAGATATTCCTCCGGGAATCTCCAGGGTTTCCGGTAAGTGGGCTTGGAGAGGCGCTCCGCCTCAGGGTCTCCGATTATTCTCTGGGCTTTCGGATCGAAATGAATGGTGCGGCCCAGCTTCAATGCAAGGTTTCCCAAGACGATAGGCACGTTGACCCGGTGGTGATAGAAGACGCTGCAACTCGGTTCTTCTCTGGTCCGCATGCAGTCGATCCACTCCCATTCGTGCCCCGGTGAAGGAGGAATGGTTTGACGCGGCTCGGAGCGGTCTTTCATTCGATCCCCTTCAGGGACGACCTTGTGCGTGCTGTAGTTGGTGTAGAGCGTTCCGTCCAAGCCGTGGAAGTATATCCCCAAGCGCCGCCGCGGCACCGGCTTGCCGTGGAGATCAAAGCCGTAGCTGTTAACCAGCGACATTTGCCATGTAACGGTAAGGTTGTCATATTGCCAGAGGATCTCCTGTACGTCGGGTGCATCGCCGTCGTCGTTGATTATGTACCTGCCTCCCGAACTTGAGATCCGCGTGGGGAAGGACAGATTGAGGGCCCAGACAGACAGATCGAGAATGTGCGGGGCCATGCCGCAGGTCCAGCCTCCGCTGTAATCCCACCATGAGCAGTGGTGGTAAGAGTCGCGCGCAAGAATCGGATTGAAAGGCCTCTTGGGGCCGGGGCCGAGCCAGAAATCCCAATCCAGATCGGACGGCGGAGTGTTGGTCTTCGCGTGACCTACTCCCTCAGGCCCCTGATTCATGACGTTGAAAGTGCGCACCACGCTGACCTTTCCTATGTATCCGGAGCGGATTTTCTCAACCACGCGGCGGTAGTTTGAACCGGCGTGGATCTGCGTGCCTATTTGAGAGACACGATCGTGCTTCTCAACTGCATTGCACACTGCAAGGCTTTCAGCAAGGTAAAGCGTCATCGGCTTCTGAAGATAGATGTCTTTCCCGGCTTCGCAGGCATGAACGGCCTGGAGCGTATGCCAGTGGGGAGGGGTGGCGATAATGACACCATCGACGTTCTTCTCTTCAAGCAGCTTGCGGTAATCGTGGTACCCTTTTGCGGTTTTCTTATAGGTGGAGAGAACCTGCCTCAGGCGCGAGCCCCACACGTCGCAAGCTGCGGTGATAACCGCCGCCGGATGTTTGGTGCAATTCTTCGCGTTCGCGCGGCCCATGCCGCCGCAGCCGATAAGGCCGATTCCGATCTTATCGTTTGCTGCTACCCGGCCGGGTGCGCCCAAAACACCCGGTCTGAGAAACAGCGTGCCGGTACCTACTACCGCTGCAGTACGCAAAAAACTTCTTCTCGCTGTTTTTTTCATGACCGCCTCCGATCTTTTTCCGCGGTGCAGAGCGTTTGCAGCAAAATCCGAACTTCACCTGTTTTCGATCGGTTTTGCTTCTTATGAAAGGCGCCTGCCTGTTTCGTCTTCTACAAAACGCTGAAACCTGTCCCGAGAGGTCAGCCATAGAAGCGAAAAGAGAAACCCCACAGCCGAAACGGCTAGGGTCGGTGCAAAGCCGGTTATAAGAAACCCGACACCTCCCAGAATAACAAGCGACCCTGCAGCCGAGAGCTTCAAGAAAGCTGCGGTACTGTACGCCTGCTCCAGAGCTCGCCGAGCCGCCGGCCGATCTGTGCCTTCCTTCCAGTGCGGTGAGAGCCTGGATACCACCTTTGAAGCGAGAAGGATTGCGATAAAAGCCTCCGCGACGGCCAAAACGGCCAGCACCACAAGTACGGCCGCCGGGTCGAACCGGGGGAAGTTTCCAGCGGCTCCTGAGCTCCTGAGAACTACAAGTACGGCGAGCGCGAATATAAGAAACGGGATCATAAACAGCCCTAAGAAGCGCGCCGATTTCAGATTGAGCTGTTGTTCGTCTACCATAGTTGTTTCAGTGCCGTCTCAGAAGATCGAGTAATTTGCGATCCAGTTTATGTCCGTACCAATCCTCGTAAGCGACATCCCGCCTTCCTGAATCAAGAACCCCGAAGGATCCCCGGAAGTTCCAAAGTGCATATCCAATGCCGTGGTTTGTGAGGATATCCAAAACATCGGAAAGCCAAGCGAGAAAAACCTTGTGCGGGGTCTTGTTGTAACAGCCGCACTCGCCGCAATGCACCCCTATGCCGCGGCGTACCAGGTCGGCCCAGGGAGCGAAGTAACGCTCCAAACCTTTTCGATCGAAGATGACCTTTCCGTCCTTCCGGCGCAGCGGCCAAGTAGGTGTCGGAAAGGTCCCTCTGCGGTCCACCCAGCGGGCTCTGAAGTGGGAGAGCTGCGCCGGTTTGTAGGCGTGTACGCTTTGGGCGACCCCCAGCGGTACAAGCTCTTCGACGACAGAGGTTCCCACATTGAGGCCGTCGACGATAACGATGCGATCCGGAGTAGTCTCCCATATTTTCTTCGCGGCCCGGGTCATTATCCGGCGGTAGTCCTCCCGCGTCATGTAACCGGGCCTGGGGCGCGGGGCCTCGTTCAGCAGATTGAAACTCAAGTGCTGCGGCCCGATGGCACGGTAGCGCTTGGCGAAGAGATCCCAATGGTAAACGAAAGCGTCTTCAGCTTCTTTGTCCTTCCATAGGACGAAAGGCTCTCTTTGGGGATTGTTGATGCAGTAGCCCGGAGCCCTGTGGAAATTAAGCGATATGTGCAAGCCGTACTTCATGCACAACTCGACCGCCCGATCCACTTTCTCGAGGATACGCTCGTTGATCTTGTATGCATCCGAGGGCTTGAGCCTGCGTGTCTTCCGCCAGTCGCTGTCTATCCACAGCCACCAGTCCATTGGGAGCCTGACAAAATCAAAGCCCCAGTCGCGGATCCATTTGAGATCAAGCTCCCTGACCGTGCAATCGCCTGTTTCCCCTCTGCTGAGAGCCTGAAAGAAGTTAAGCAGATTGAAGCCCCGCCAGCGGGGCAGGGCGTTCTTGTGCGGTCTGATCTGCTTCTTGCCGGCGGTTTGAGCCCAAACCGCCGCCGCACAAGCCGAACCTGCCAGAAAGGCGCGTCTAGTCAAACCCCGCCGCATAAAAGGCTCCGCAGGTAAACCGGGCGATACTGCGAGCAGCCGCCCGGCGGTCTCTTAGAAGGCCTTTGTAAACCCGGGCATTGCAACAGGATAGCG
>CAZGYL010000258.1:0-7106 GCA_964529985.1 uncultured Planctomycetia bacterium
TGCGGCGTCCAGGTGTACTCTATCGACACTGCGGGCGGGACCTATTTCCCAATAAGCCGCAGCGTTCCGGACAATCAGCAGTGGTCGAGACACGGTGCGGTAGGAAGGGCTACACTCTCCCCGTATATTATGATCGCGCAAGAGCGGGACCTTAGACCGCCGCAACTTGCGCTGCGGCGCAATTGGGAAGAGTATCTGCGGGCTGTGGCCGAGGCGGAGCCTGATTATGTCGTCCCCGACGACAGCGTGCATTATGCGCAAAACTGCGGCTACAACCCGGCAGGACTGCGTATGTAGCGCAGATTTGCGAAAGAGAAGTTTTCGCTCTCTGCGGCAGGCTATCCAAACAAGGCGGTGAATGAAACGTTCAGGGCTTTCGTTCTATTCGGCATGTGGGCTGCGGTGCGTTATGTGAACCGGATGGGCGAAATCATCAAGAAACTTTCACCAAAGACAAAGGTGCTTGCGGATATGTGCAGCGGGTCCCTATCGTGGCTGCATCGCACGAATGCCCATGGGCTTCTCTGGTATAACATGCCCCATGTGGACGGCGTGATGCTGCACGTAAACCCGTATGTCGAAGGCGCGCTGGCGTATCTCAACGACTGGGCGCGGCGCCTGCATGCACGAGGCAAAGAGCTATGGGTATGGGTAGGCTACGCCCTGAGGGCGATTCATAACCGCAAGCGCTGGGCTTTCGCATGTTACGTTGCCATGGCCAAGCTTTTTGGTGCAGACGGCCTCAAAATCTACGACTGGCAGATCCTTACGCGCAAGAAACCTTACGGCGAAGCGATGCGTCGCTTTCTGCCGCAGGCCTTAGGAGCGTGGAGAGCAATGGGCAAGCCGGTGCTGCCGAAGATAGGCGTTTATTACGGCTGGGGTTCCCAATTCGCTGCCCTGGCTGAACAAAAGGCCGTACAGCGCGCCGACGCTTTCGCTGCGCTTTCATGGGCTCGTTCTCTGCGCGAGATTTTCGCTCCGTACGTTCACCCCTGTACCTTGTTTCGCCTTGAAGACGCGATTCACTATCCAGTGAACATCCTGCGCTTTGATGCAGACCCCGAAAGCCGGGAACTCTGGCATGAGGAAGCAGGAGCCCTTCTTCAGTTGGGCAAAGAGGTATGCCTTCTTGTTATGTTCCTCGTTGATTTCGTGCTAACTGGGTTGGGTTAGCCACGTTCCCTGCGGGATCAGACGGTACTGGAGGGGGGATTCCCCGCTCCCTTCCCCCGAAAGGGGGGACGGGGGGTTATCAAGAGACAGCTGGAAGCCGAGCAGTCCGAGTTCACCTGAACCTTTTCGAGTCTTGTCTGAGAGACGCTGGGCCGAAACCCTACCTACCACATTGGTCTTTCGCAGTCTTGACCACGAACGAGAACAAGATTCTACGAGTCATGCACGCTTATATAAACTCCATTCTCATCCTTCCTTCGTCATCTCGTAACCACTGTAACAGTGTATGTGGGCACGTCTGGGTTGGGGCGATACCATTCTATGTCAGGGTTCACACCCTTGACGTTTCCGCTTCTCCCATCCGGGGTTATTGCTTCCACGGTATATGTGAACTCCTTCTTGCTGTGAGCGTCCTGTACGAAATCTGCTATTATCACCGTATGTTCCGCATCGCTGGGCAGCGGCGTGTGACCGTTGGCACCTGTGACCGTCTCGTCTATAGGAAGATGCCACAGCAAGGTTTGAAATATCCTCTGACCTTCTTCTCCCGTCTCAACGGCATATAGCTCCCTATTTTCGGGGCGAAAGCGAATCGGTTCTACCTCATTAATGACCCTCACTACAGCCCCGGGCACAGGACGCCCTCCCTCGTCAACGACCTTCACGTCCAGGTAATACTTCGGCACGATAACGGCATCCTCACTCAACACCTCTAAATCGGCGAATCGGCTGTTGACAAGCCCAAGGTAGGTCGGATATTCGTTCAACTTCGCTCCAAGCGTGCCTAGAGCCTTCTTGACGCAAATTATGTGCCCCCCTGCATCAATGTTATAGACGTTCCATTTCTGCTGCTCCGCCTTAAGCATGAACATGAGATTGAGCCTTTCTGAGGCTGCAAATTTGACGTTGCTCATCTCAAAATCGTGCGGGTCTACGTCGCCGAAAGTAAGCCAAAAGCCTTTGCGCCCCCTAACATGCTCCCGCCTGCGCGAAGGAATCCCTTTCGGTGCAGAGTACTCCCCGACATCAACTTCGCGGACGCCAGCAAAAGATGATTTGGTAATGCGCACCTCGTTGGGATTTTCAATGAAGAAGTAGGCGAAGTTCGCTATAGTCGAACCAGTGATTTTTATTCGCACAAGGCTTGAATAGTTAAGGGGATTGAGGCATTGTTCTTTCTGGAGAAGGCTTAGCGGGAAGCCGAACCGAGTTGGATTGCAGAACTGCCAGATAAAATAGTCCTCATCTGATACGGTTGTGACCGTCCCGTTCACGATTTTAAGCCGCGCCCCGTAACCAACAACAAAACGAAGCGGCCGGGCGCCCTTTGAGTCGAACCGTAGCACCTCGCCGTCAATAACGAGCTCACAGCCATCCTCAACGACAAGGTCTGCGTTACAGACCACCTCCCTTCGGCTGGGGTCGTAACTGAAGAGCGACGGATTCCGGAGCAGCGTCGCTATATCGGCAAGCCTCACACCGCATCCCGTGACGACGATGCCGCGGCGCTTGACGGGATTGAACCTACTGCCGTCCCACACCCAGCGAGCGACGTACTCGCTGAACCGTACCGATTTCCGCGGAAACATGTATTTATTCGGATAAATTTGCAGACAGTCCACAAAGACAGTGTCAGCGGGATAGCGTATGGTATTAAATCGGCCGAGCCGCAGCCATATCTGCCCCGATTCCTGGATCCCTATCGGGTTGCGCCGAGCGAATTGGAGCAGCCCGTCAATGAAAGTGTAAACATAGCGATCTCTGGTACGTATGATAGTCAATTCATACCACCGTTCTTCAGGCTTGAAGTATGAACAGAAATCCATTCCCCATCGAGTGCTACCCGGTCGCAGGTGATGACGGTTATCCGAAGAGACAGTAATCCACATGGGAAACGCCAGATAGCCGTTGCAATAAGCGAAGCGATAGTTGAAATGACACCAACCGCCCTCAAGCGGCGAGTAGCCGTTTGGGAAGCGGAAGCGCAGCTTCCAGGTCCCGAAAACCGACTTTGCTTCAGCGCTCAGATAACTGATAACGTGCTCGCTGGTCTTTATGGACGACGGCTGCAGGAAACAAAAGGAGGGATCCGGCGGCAACTCAACTGCGCGCTTAAACCAATTCTTAGGCGGGTCATTGCCGAAAACCACCATATCGGGGAACGGCTTCGGCCATTCATCACCGAACCTGTGGGTCTTCCATTCCGGTAATTTCCTACCCCACAGGTCGGTCTCGGTTCTGTCTTTCAGGGCGCCGTCGGCAAAATAATCAAAGAACGAAGGAGCTTCGTCTACCCTCAGGTTCGAGACCACCCACTCGTGACGAGCCTCGATGCCCTTGCCGCTCGCGATAACGTGTATCTCAAAAATGTCCTTGTACTCCGGGACCGTCCACGTGAAAAGCGTCCCTCCCTCAGCGACCAGGCGCTTGTTCACCAGCCAGCGAAATCGGTCACAGCCTTGTGTTCTTATGCGGAAGGTAATCTTCTCATTACTTCCCACGAGGAACATTCTGTCACTGTCTCCCGTTTTGCTGTTCCACCAGTCGGTTATCAAACGGTTCGTGAGTGGCTGAATCTTCGGAATGGTCTTCTCTCTCTTACGGGCTGGACGCGGTCGCGGGGCGGTGGGGAAAGGTCGCCCGCCGGAAACTGCTCCACTTACATGTCCCGTTGGGAAGAGAAATCTATCCTTGTAAACCTCAATACAATCAACGTAAATCTTGCTGTTGGGGGTATGCTCCGGCGTGTACGTGTGCAGCCTTATTGACATTCCCGTGCACCGGCTGCCCCGCCTGTCGTGCCCACGCATTTCAAGGATGCCATCCCTGAAAGCGTAGAATTCATCATCGGGCGTGTGCACGATTACCACTTCATACCATACATTGTTGTTGCGCTCATAACCAACACCCATATCGTGGTCCCACGCGTGTGCTCCGGGACCGAAGTAAGCATGATCCTGTCCCGCCTCACGCACATAAAACATCCTTCGATAATGCCCGCAGCCTGGATAGTGAAGGAAATTGAACCGAAAATGCGTCCAGCCGCCGTGTGTACAGTGCGGCCCTTCGGGGACGCAATACCTGAACTTCCACGTCCCATAAGCATGCTTGTACGGATAGCATAGCTCAATGATTGTGTTGCGCTCGTCGTCAAGGATAGATTTGTCGGTAGGCTCAAGCCAGCACTTGGACATATCAGGTATCCCAAATAGTGGATGGACAACCCATTCCGGAAGGGGGCGTCCCCAGGGGTCTTCTTCTATTCTCTCCCTGCAACATTTGTCGGAGAAATAATCAAAAAATGTAGGCGCTTCAGCCGAACTTAGTGTTGAAACCACCCACTCATGATGGACGACTCCTCCACTACCGTAAGCCCTTACATGTATTTCCCATATTCCCCCTTCGTTCGGGACCTTCCATGTGAGCCTGCTCCTCTCACCGTCCTTCAATGCCCCTGGGCATCGTCTCTTGTTCACCTGCCAGTCAAAGCCTTCAGCGCCCTCCACAGTCACAGAAAAGGTTATTCTTTCACCACGCTTCACAAGGAACATCCTCTCACGGTCAGCGGTTTTCGAATTGGTCCAGTCGATCAGCTTCGGCATACCGAAGGCTGTGCACGTAAGAACGAGTGCGGCAAATGCTGTTACCCAATTTGTAGGCTTCACCTGCGACCTCCTTCCGACGCAACCCGCAATATGCTGAACGCCTCCATACGCACCTTCGCATCCGAATCGCCCAAAGCCTTCCTTAGGGATTGCATCGCTCCGCTCCCGCCTATCATGCCCAGCGCCCTGACGGCATTCAAGCGCACCCAAGCGCTGTTATCCGAAAGAGCCTTGGAAAGGGCAACCACCGCGTCCGCGCTCTTCAGCATCCCCAACGCCCTCGCCGCACACGCCCTCACGCCCTCGTCCGGATCGCTCTTCAAAGCGCTAACTAAATGCGCTACGGCCGATTCGCTTCCCAGTCGCCCCAGTTTCCACGCAGCATCACGCCGCCTGTTTACATCGGAACTCTTCAGCTGCTCAATCGTTTCGGCGACGACGCTCTCGTCACCTAATTGGACAAGAGCTTGTGCCGCGTATAACCTGACCTGAGTTATCGGGTCGTTGAGCAGCTCCTTCAACGGCTGCACCGCCTCCTTGGCACCCAGTCGGGCGAGGGCGAGGGCAGCGTTGATCCGTATGTTAGCCGTCGCCTTAGGCCGGGTGCGCTTGAGAGCTTTGATGAGCGTAGCGACCGACCTTTTGTCGCCTAGCAATCCCAAAGAACGTGCCGCTATCGCTTGCGTCAGTATATCCCCGCGCTTTGACTCAAGGAGGTCAATTAGAGCCGTAACGGCGCGTTTGTCAGCGAGCTGTCCGAGGGCAAAGGCACATGCCTGTTGAACAAGCCTGTTATCGCTCCTAAGCCTTTCGATAAGGAGCGGGACGGCACGTCTGTCGCCGAGCCTGCCCAGCGCAATCGTAGCTAGCCTGCGCACGTGCGTGTGCTCGCTCTTAAGCATTTCAACGTAGTCCTCAAATCGGTCACCACCTGAGGACTGTGCGGAGACATACAGGAGGACAAAAGCCGACGCTACTTTCCCCGGCAGAGCTCCAAAAAACTTCATCATAGCGGTTGCCTCCCACCTGTGCCCAACTCAACGGCCCAGCGGTGAAGCTGAATGCCCGTCGCCACGTCGCCTCTTGCCAAACTGAGATTGACCCACATGATACGTTCATGATTGCTTTGCCGACTTAACTTCCACTTTCTAACAAGCCTGCCTAAGTCGTCGTGGGACTGGGGTCGCAGCCGGAAATCGCCCTCGGTTACATAGCAGCGCTGTGGATGAAGGCAGCCCCACTCTATCCCAGCCGCCCTCATGCTCGGCATGATATGCCTGAAGAAGTCCCGACGAGGCTGTTTGACGTGTCTGGGCTTCATCTCCACTTCGCCCTTCCCTTTTTCTTGGAACGCCTCCTCAGCGACGCATGTTATTCCCGCTCTGCTCACCTCGAGCGGCCTCAACATTTGGTTTTGAAAGGTAGCGAAATACCCTTTCCTCACCTCCTGCCAAGCGTCCCGGCGAGAAATGATCCCCTCTGGTCGTACTCGTAGGCACCCATGTCCGGCCGTTTACCCACATAGTAAAGCCCGACGCCCTCGCCATCCCTCCACCCGATGGACTTGTCCACAGTTATGACGTTGTTCTCGTAATCCACCCTCACCACCCTGAGGGGACCACTTTGGCCGACCCTTATCAAACTCCCTTGGGCCTCGTTGAGTCCGCCGGAGAACCAATCAGCGTCCGGGATGTTCCTATTAAACCCTTCCGTGAACCAGCCTACATCTTTGACTCTTATCACTTTGCCCTTTCCCGCTCCGACTGTTGTGGTCAGAAATGCTCCCGCATCAATGCACGGCGAGGCTTTTCTGAGTTTGCACGCATCGGGTCTCGGGTCGGGCCGGAAGCGTGGATTCAAACCCTTCAGGACGAGCGGCTTAAATGGTCCCACGAGAAGTGGATCTTCAGAGATGTCCGTCGCTCCCTTTCTCTCCCATTTTGGATAGATGCAGTTGTGATCGAAAACGAAGTTCTGCACCTTCGGCTCGTAAACCATGCGCTCCGAGTCATAGAAAATGTTGTTGACAAAGATCACCGTCTGGGGCGACTCGGCACCGATGCCGCGCTTGCAATAAGCAAACGTGTTGTGGAAAACCCGCACGTCCGTGCACTTCGCCAGCACCCTTATTCCGGGGTTATTCGTAGTCCCACCGATGCGCCGCATAATGTTGCCGTAGATCAAGATATGGGCGGGATTAGCCGGTAGGTATCCCTTCTCGCTATCCGAAATGTGGATTCCCGCTCCCCAGCCGCCGTCAACGCTTTCCAGCCCTTCCATGTAATTGTGCCTTATCACCGCATGCTCCACATTGGCGCACCAGAT
>CAZGYL010000259.1:0-7101 GCA_964529985.1 uncultured Planctomycetia bacterium
TCCCGGCTATGGAGATTTGTGTACAACAGGGGAAATCGGATATGCCCGGCTCTAGAGAGCGCGTCCAAGGGATTCTCGATGGATATGCCAAGTTGCTGCGCGACAGAGACTTCGCCCCTGCAAGACAGCAGCCTCACCTGGTACGGTGGGTGCGGTAATTCCTACTCTTCGCGCGAAGCCACTGCGGCTACACCCCCCGCCCCCACCGGCCGGCGGCCCTCGGCGGCGGGGAAGTGAACAGCAGGTGAAATGCGCCTTCTCTCAGCCGGGCGGAGCGCCGGGAGGATCCCACAGGTTTAGGTGGCGCAAGATTTTTTTCGTTATTTCGGGATCATGGATGAACGCGATAACTTCCATGGTCGAGCCGCAGCGAGGGCACAAGACACAAGAGGCGAACGATAAGTTCCTTCGTCTCAATGGCTAGGAAGTTGGCACCTGTGAGCAGGGTGCGAAGCGTGCGGTACACGGCGGTTTTCGATCCCGATTTGTAGGTCAACCGCTTCAGGGAGAGGGGCGGCCTGAGAACGTAGGCGGCAATGCGCTCAAGGCCCGCGGGGCATGCAGGCAGTAGCTGACGGCAGCGGGGCATGACATGCGGGACAGCGAAGCAGCAGGTGTGCCGGACGGGCGTTACCCGATGGCACCAGACCGTTTGAACGGGTCGGGTGCCGCAGGAAGGAAACCCGCCCGAGAAACAGCTTTTCGCCCCGCACGTGAACCGGAGAGCCAATGTACGTTCACCGGTTCCCTTTTCAGGGAGCCGCCACCGAATTCCCGGTCCCGAATCAAGTCACGAGACTAAACAGGCGCACCCCAAAAGGGCAGGGAAGGGATCTGGAAATAGCTGTGCTAGACACAGGCTAGCGGCGGTGTAAAAGGCGTTTAACATTATTGGCCACGGGCTATTGGAGCCGGCAGGCAGCCGTTCTGTAGCTCTTGTAAAAATAAGAAGTTACGGCATCGACTGGATTGGGGTGCTGCTTTCGGCACAGCGATTGCATGGAGATACCTCCGGTACTTTCCAGGACGTCTGGGTTTTGAACTGTCTTAAGCCCGAAAAGGAGGAGTCATGAGAAAGCGCAATAAGCTTCCGCTTTTGATCGTGCTTTCGATCACCCTGGCACCGATCCCGGCTCTTGCAGGAGAGGTACCTTTCTTGCGGGGTGATACAAACGGCGATGGGGCCGTGGATACAGTAGACGCCTCAAACGTTTTGGCCCATATTTTTTCCGGCGCACCGAGCTATCCGTGCTTGGATGCCTGGGATAGTAACGACGACGGATTACTGAATATAGCTGATGGCATAGCGATTCTGGGGAACCTGTGTGGAGGTGATAACATCCGGCCACCTTCTGACACCGCGGGTTTCGATCCCACCGGTGACGACAACCTCGGCTGCCCTGAGGCGCCTGTCTATGAACCGTTAATCGAGCCGAGCATTACCTTGGCTGTTTCGCACTGCAGTGTCAAAGGGGGCGCAAGCGCGGCTGGGGTTTTCTACTTGTCGCTTACAACCGAAAAACCAATCTTCGGCCTCCAGGCCAAGCTCGAAATTGAAGGGGTTGAAAATGCTGTTTTCACCCCCGGCGGAGATAAGCGTTATGATTTCGTGCGAATGGCGGAGGACGGCAGCACATTGGTCCTGATATCGGACTTTTTGGGCCAAAAGTTGTTGGGCCCGGGCGAGGATCTTGCCATCCTGCCAATAAGGGTGTGTCTGCCTCCCGGCACAGATCCGGGTACTTACACGGTGACGCTCCGAAAGGCCAAGGTTGCATTGCCAGAAGACCTGAACGCCCACTTGCCCGCAGCTCTTCCCGGGAACCTGGAGGTCCTTAGCGCTGTAACCGAAGAAGCATGCTCCAGTTTGCCCGAAGTGATCGGCCCTGGGCTTTACCTGGACGGGCGGAGGGAACTACCTGGGGGAACCACACGTTTCAGCGTTTCCGTGATGCTGGTAAGCCCCTGGCCCGTAGCAAGTTGCGAGATCGCTGTACGGTTTGATCCTATGTTACTTGCTGTCACTGAAGTTGAAAACACTCTTAGGGTGGGAGGAACGGCCCCTCTGGTTTGGGAGGTCGCAGGAGACGCACCTTCTGAGGGCCAGGACGGCCGCACTGGCCAAGGCTTCGTTGCTCTGCGAGTCGTATTGGATCCCAGCAGCTTGCAGAGCTGGAGTACCACGCAGCGGTATAAGGTGGCCGAGTTGTCTTTCGAGATCCTCCGGGAGACCCCCGAGGTGGCTGTATCGCTCCGGCGGGCAGGCCCAGGTAGCCAGTACAGAACCCAGTTGACCTTGGTAACCCCGCAAGGAGATCAGGAATGGGAGCTTCCCGGGACGGACCGCCTGAACATTCGAATCGGGGAGGCGCCGCCTATTCCGCCCTTGGAAGACGTAGAAGTAGTTTACAAGCTTGGCAGCGCCCAGGGGCGCCCCGGGGATTCCGGCATTCCAGTTGACTTTTTCATCGAAACCGACATAGGCGTTCAGGGATTTTCTATGGCCTTCACTTATGACCGGACTTTGTTGCAGGCCGACTCGATCGTTTCGCACGCCCTGGTGGAGGGCCGGGAGCCGGACTTTCTCGATACACAGATCTGGACGCCCCAGGAACCTGATCGACCGCATTGCGTATATGGCGCGCTGGTTGCCGACTTTCAGGCCATGCTTCTTTACTATCCGCAGTCCGAGAAGCCGGTTTTTACGACATATTTCTCGATACTTCCAGATGCAGAGCCGGGCACCGAGACCTCACTTGAGTTCAACAATACTTCCTGCGGCGCGCCGCCGGTGGAGAACGTTTTTGTTTTAGGCGGCCAGGCGGTCCCACCGGAATTGCGGGGCACCCGCGTGCTTGTATCCCGGACAGTAAGCAGCAAGGTAAAGATATTGGGAGAAGTGACAATCTTCTTGAGGGGGGATGTCAATGGGGACCACACTGTAGACATTGCCGATGCCACCTCGCTTCTGGGTTACCTCTTCGGTGAAGATCTGCCACCGTGGTGCCCTGATGCAGCGGATGCCAACGACGATGGATCCCTGAACATTGCCGATCCAATTGCCATATTGACGACGCTTTTCGGCAACCAAAGTGTGATCGCGGCACCCTACCCGCAGATGGGTGAGGACCCGACTCCCGAAGACAAGTTGGGACCCTGCTTCTTCTGAAACCGGCGCTTCCATTGTGAGCCCGCGCTGCAACAATGAGCCCTATGCAATGGGGTCCCGAGGAGAAAAAACTCTTCGTTACGCGGTTTCGCTGCATTGGCTGTGTTGGTCGCGGCAGAACCAGCACGGTGGTCCTGGTTGAGGAACGTAAAACTCGACAAATCTTTGCGCTCAAATTCCTCTCGAAGGACTATTCTGAGGAAGCGTACAGGTTTCTGCGGCGCGAATTCTTGGCGCTAACACACCTTTGTTATCCCTTTCTGGCCCGAGTGTATGAATTTTCCCGGACCCCGGGTGGCGGAGCCTATGTGCTTCGTGAATTTGTCCCGGGGCGGCCGCTTGCACCCGGCCCGCCGCCTGAAGCAGCAGATCCCAAGGCTTTTCTAAGGCCTGTGCTTGATATACTGGCCGCCCTTGTGTTCTTACACCGCAACGGGCGAGCTCACCTGGATCTCCACCGGGGCAATGTCATTGAACGCCCCGACGGACACGGCGTGCTCATTGATGCGGGCCTGTTGCCCCCGCAAAGCGAAGCGCCTTCGGCTTTGCAAACAAGGCCGGATCCAAGTTCGAGCGAGGGCCGTTTTCGTCAAAGGGCCGCGGCGGTTGACGTCTATGATGCCGGAAGGCTGCTTCTTTATCGCCTAAAAGGCCGGAGCAACACCTCAACGTCTCTTTCGGTTCCCAAGAAGTGGGAAGGCCGGTTTGCCTTGCACCTTGAGCACGTTCTTCACCGTGCGTTGCGCGGAGAACCCGCTGGGGGATTTCAGAGCGCAGAGGAGCTTTTGGACTCCCTTTGCGCGGTTTTGGGTCTCACCCCCTCTGATGTGCTCGCGCCTGGTGAAAGCCACATTTTTGTGGGACAGAAAAAAGCCATTGAAGCAGGACGACGTTTTCTCGCTGCTGTGCAAAGAAACGGTTCTGCCTGCTTATGGGTGTGGGGGCAGCCCGGTTCGGGAAAGAGCCGCTATCTGAGTGAATTGCGGTCACAGGCCGCGTCGCTGGGTTTTCTTACGGCCCATTTTTGTTTCCTCCCTGAGGCGCCCTTTTCCCCAAGTGCTTTTGCCGGGATTCTGCCGGATACAGAGCCGCTTGCTGTTGCACGCATGCAGAACGCCGATCAGACGCCGCCCGAACTCGTGGCGCAGCGCTTGCTTCGGCCCCTTACAGGACACCTGGCCAAAACGGGCAACTACCTGGTTCTCACAATCGATGATGTACAAAACGCCGATGGCTTCGGTCGCGCTTTTGTCCTCGCCTTACTGAAAGAGCTATCGGCAAAAGCAGCCGAAGGCCTCGGAGTGGTTGCCTCAAGCACTGCGCAATGCCGCGTCCCTGGCATTCCGGCGACAAAACTCAGGCCGCTGAATCACTCGGATGCTGCAAGGCTTCTCCAGCAACTTACCTTCCCTGCACAACTTGACGCAGCCAAGCGCCGGGAAGTGGTTCTGCTCAGCAAGGGCAAACCTGCGTTATTGCAGAGATTGGCTTCAGCCATAAGGCGCACTGGACCGCATGGGCGGTTCAGCGGCGAGCCTGTTTTGCGCGAGCTTTTGACCGGTTACAGCACAGAGGCTCGGACCGTCTTAGAGTTTCTGAGTGTTTTTTCGCGGCCTGTCTCCTTGCGCGAGCTTTCTTCCGTAACAGGTCTTTCTACAGGATCGCTGAAGAAAATCCTGGGCGATATCAGGGATTTGGTAACGCGTACAAAGTCACCTGCGGGAAGAGCGGCCGCCAATGTGCTTGCGGGCGACTCCCTGCGCCAGGAGCTTCTCCGATCTTTGTCTCCGCGCCGCAAAAAGGCACTTCACCGCGCCTGTGCCGAAGCTCTGGCTTCAGGACGGAAGCCGAAGGGCGATCCCTTCTTCTGGGCCGATTTGGTCCGCCATTGCGCGCTGGCAGGAAAGGATTCCCAAGCGCGGGCCTTCTTACCCCAAGCGATTGCTGCCCTGGTTGCCGAAAGCAACGCATCGGCTGCATGCCGCCTGGCCTTTTTAGTTTTCAAAAGCCAGCGGGCCTTGAGCCCGGAACTTGCCTTCTCTGTCAGCGATCTTGCACGGCGAAGCGGCCAGAATGACCTGGCACTCCAGGCACTTACAAGAATCCTGCCGTCCACAGGCGGCCGAAGGAGATTGGAGGTACTGCGGCGGCTTGGCAATCATGCATTCAAATTGGGCCAGGAGAAGAAAGCTCTGGAGTATTTGGAGTGTGCGCTTAAGGAAGCACGGGCACATTCTCACAGCAAAGAACTCGTGGATCTGAATGCGGAGCTTGCGGACATTTTGGTTTCGCGCGGGCAATTCGACCGCGCCGAAGCTGCATGCAAGCGCGGGCTTGAAATACTTCAAAGATTGAGGGGAAAGCCGGGCGGCGCTGCACTTGAGAGCGAAGTGACCCTGCGGGCAATAGCCGGACGGCTGCACCTTCGCCGCCTGGAACTCACCGCCGCGGTTAGGGATTTCAGAGATGCATTACGCCTGTCAAGGAGACTGCAAGACGAAAGATCCCAGGCGTTGGTCCTCAACAATCTTGCTGTTGCATACAACCAGCTTAATGATTTCAAGCGCGCTCGAAGCACCTTTCTTCGAGCGGAGAAATCGGCGCGCAGGCTGGGCCATACAGAGGCGCTGCTGCCGATAGCCTGCAACCTTGCTGTGATTGCAGCTAAGAGCGGGAATTACAAAGAGGCACAGGCCAAACTGGCAACTGCAAAGGCTTTACTTGAGGAAGTGCCTGGTGAGCGGTCTCGTTTCTTGGTGTCCCAGGCAGAAACCATTTTTTTCCTGCTTTTCGGCCGGGCACACGAAGCTGCCTTTGCCGCTGAGCAGGCAATACGCACAGGGAAAGTGACAGGTGAGTCCGCGCACGTAGCTTTCCTTGAGCTCTACCGGGCTGAAGCGCTGCTTGAGCTTGCCAAATACGCTGAGGCGGAGAAGCAACTTAGGTCTTTACTTCGGGCACCTCGCTTTCCGGCTGCCTTAGCGCGGATGGCCCGCGCGCGGCTTGCTTACCTCTGGTCATTGGTTGGGGGCGCGAAAGAAGCGCGCCGCTGCCTGGAATCGCTTGGAGAGGGGCCGAGAGGAAGCGTTGAATACCTGGAGGCATGGAACGAGGCATTTGCAGGAGCAGCCCTTGAGAATCTGGGCCAGGAAGGCCGCGAAAGGCTCACTGCTGCGTACCAAACCTTCTCTGAGCTGGGAGTGCCCTCCGGTGCGGCACGCTGTGCAGTGTGGCTGCTTCAGGCTGCTGTGAATCGCCGCGATGAAGTTGCGGTACGATCGCTTCTCCGGCGGCTTGAGAAGGAATCTCGTGAAGAACACGCGCTGCTTTCTGTTGAAATACCTCTTGCCTGTGCTCAGGGATGCCTGCTTCTGGGGGAGAGCGAACGGGCACGCGATCACTTGCGGAGTGCAACCGGCACGGTGGTCGGAAAGCCTTTTCCTGAACTTGATCTGCGTTTGGAAGCGACGTGGGCACAATTGGCCGCGCAGTGCGGGGATCCCGCCCGGGCGCGCCAGCACTTGCACCGTGCCCTGGCTGTGAGGTCTCACCTTGCAGAGAGGCTACCTCCGCGAAAGCGCCAGCTCTTCATGCGGCAAGGCAGGTGGAGAATGCTCAATGAGCTTGAACGTGCCCTTGTTGCACCTGAGAAGCCACATGAGCCTTTGAAACCAAAGCCTGTTTTCGGCTTGGTGGCCCGTTCAGAAGCAATGCGGCATGTTGTGCAGCTTATCCGGGAAGTGGCCCCCCGGGACCTTTCTGTATTGGTCACAGGCCCGACGGGAAGCGGCAAGGAGCTTGTAGCACAGGCACTCCACCAGGCAAGCCCGCGCGCTGAAGGGCCCTTCCTGACAATCCATGCTCCTTCGGTGAGAGAAGAGCTTTTTGAGGCCGAGCTTTTCGGATTTCTGAAAGGTGCTTTTACAGATGCT
>CAZGYL010000260.1:0-7100 GCA_964529985.1 uncultured Planctomycetia bacterium
GCACGTGATAATGCGCGCCCTCAAGCAGGCTCACGGTAACATAACGCGCGCGGCGCAGGCTCTTGGGATCCACAGGCCGCAACTTTCCCAGCTGGTGCGGAAGTACGACCTGAAAAGGGAAGATTTTCTGACCACTCTCGGCCAAAACAGCTGAATCAGCGCTTCCGCCGTATTGCGGCCGTCTGAAGCCCCTTCCTACATGCCGCGGGCTTCTCCCAGAAGAGGCCGTTGGGGGATCGAGGCGCCGCTCTACAGTTACAGTCGATCGCGGATCTTGGGGATAAAAAAAGAGGCGGGACTAAACGGGTGAAAGGGATCGAACCATAGGGCTGTCGAGTGTTCCAAGACCTCCTTCCACACCTCGTACCCAGTCCCGCCTCGACCGTTTCGCTCAAGTTCTGCAGGACTGCAGAAAGCTACCGGCCTGTTGCGGTGCGTACAATTGTGCGACCCTCTGCCGACACCCGATCCATTATATGGGTCCTGACCCGGCGCCGCCACCCCGCGGAGGCCCCCGGGGCGCTTAAGGCCTAAAGCCGCTTGCCTCGGGCTGGAAAGGGGTTAGGATGCTTGTTTTGCGTTTTTCAACAAACCATGTCACGAACCAGAACGCCTCTTTCCAAACAGCTGCGGATAATCCGGCGCATCTTCTCTTACGCGCTGCCGCACATACCCCGGATTGCGGTGGTCGCAGGGTTCACCGCCGCATACAGCGCATGCCTTACCCTGCGGCTCGGCCTGATCGGGCTTCTCATTGACGGCGTTCTGACGGCTGATATGGGCACAGGTCACCAAAGCCTCGCCCTTACGGCCTATCAAACCGCAGCTAAGTGGGTAGGCGCCTACCAGCCCATCAAGCCGACCTACCGGAAAGAGGATGCCTTCATGCTGCTTGTGGCGGAAGGCGATTTCCGCAAGCAGGAAGACAGGTACGTAGCCGAAGGCGGCGTTCTCAGGGATCTCTGGACCACCGCCCCGATACCCGGTGCGCGCGGAAACGCGGGTCGCGACCGTCCCTTTGTGCGCATGGAGGTGCGGGGGGAGAACCTCCAGGTGGAACCACCCGCTGCGGGCGGCGTGTGGAAATTCCGTGACGGTGTGGTGACTTACATAACCGGGGAGACTCTCTCGCTTGCACAGAGGCGCGAGTATGTAAAGGCTTTTTTCATAATAGCCGTTCTGCTGGCGCTTGCAATCGGGGGTACGGGCTTTTTGAAAGACTACCTTTCGCGGAAGGTCTACCTCCAGATCGCAGCCGATATCCGTCAAGACATTTTCAACCACCTCAGCAGACAATCGGTCGCTTTTTTCGACCGTCATAAAAGCGGTGACATGGTAAGTCGTTTTCTGAACGATGCCGGCACCGTGCAGTTATTCCTCCAGTACGTGTTCGACAATTTCATGGAGCAGCCGTTCACAGTGGCTTTCAGTCTCGCGGTTGCTTTCGTGGTTCAACCTTACCTCACTCTGATCTGCCTTCCTTTTCTGGTGGCGCTTTTTTACCCGATTTGGCGTACTGCAAAGCGCGTGCGCAAGCACGGCAAGGGAAGGCTGAAACAACTGGGCGTTGTTACGCAATCGGTCCAGCAGCTTTTCAGCGGCATTCGAATCATAAAGGCCTTCAACATGGAGGAGAAAGAGCAGGAGAACTTCGCCGAGCAGAACCGGAGATATATCCGAGTAGCCCTTAAGATGGAAAAGGCCAAGATAACAAGCCGCAGTATCTTGGAAATCCTTTACAATCTGGGCGCTTCGGCCGCGGTCTTGGGAGTGGGTTACCTGCTTGCCCTCCAGTCCGGACGGATGGGCGATTTCGGAATCTTCTTGGGCGCCATTTTCAGCCTCTACCGCCCAATGCGCCGCATAACCCGGACGTACAACAATCTGCAGGAAACCCTGGGCGGTGCGGAGCGTGTCTTTGAGATTCTGGATCAGAAACCCACGGTGGCCGATCCGCCCGATGCGATCGAAATCGATACTGTGCGTGAAGGGATTCAATTCGACCATGTATGGTTCCGTTACGACCGCTCGAACGGTGATCTGCCGGTGCTCAAGGACATCTGTTTTTCCGCCCGTATGGGCGAAGTCATTGGAATAGTGGGACCGAGCGGAGCCGGCAAAAGCACGCTGGTGGATCTTATACCGAGGTTTTACGAACCGCAGGCGGGAACGATCAAAATCGACGGCATTGACTACCGCCGAATAAGACAAAAATCCCTTCTGGACCAGATCGCGATAGTCGGGCAGGATCCTTTTCTCTTCAATACGACGGTGCTTGAGAACCTGAAGTACGGCAAGCCCGACGCCACAATGGAAGAAATCGTGGAAGCAGCCAAGAAGGCCTATATCCACGACGTGATAGAAGCGCTCCCCAAAGGTTATGAAACCGAGATCGGAGAGCGCGGGGTTACGCTTTCAGGCGGAGAACGCCAGCGGCTGACCATCGCACGGGCTCTTCTTAAAGATGCACCTGTTCTGATCCTCGACGAAGCCACCTCCGCCTTGGACAGTGAATCTGAAAGGCTCGTGCAGGAAGCCCTGCGCAACCTCATGCAAAACAGGCTCACCTTTCTCATAGCCCACAGGCTTTCGACCGTAACTTTCGCGGACAGGATTCTGGTCCTCGTAGACGGCCGAATCGTTGAGTCCGGAACGCACGAAGAGCTCCTGGAACGCCGCGGTGAATACTGGCGCTTTTATCGCCTTCAGCAGGGCGGCGATCAGCTTCCGGCAAGTGCCGCGGAACGTTGAAGTCACATTGAGGCGCCGCCGGTAAGCCAGGCTACAAAGAGCTCGATCCCCCGGCGCAATTCGGTCTTGGGCTCATAGCCCAGCTCCTCCCGCGCGCGCGAAATGTCGGCCAAAGTGAGCGAAACATCGCCGGGGGAAGCAGGTGCGTATTCGCGGAGGGCCTTTTTCCCAAAAACTTCCTCAAGTATTTCTATGGTTTCGTTTACCGTTACCGTCCGCCCCCTTCCCAGGTTGTAAATCCGGTATCCCAGGGGCTTGTCGATGGCACGCAGCACTCCGTCGACGATGTCGTCGATGTAAGTAAAATCCCTTCGGGCCGATCCGTCTCCGAAGACTACGAGCTTCCGCCCCTCAAGAATCGCCCTGGCGAAGGCGTGAATCGCCATCTCCGGACGTTGCCTCGGGCCGTATGCTGTAAAGAAGCGCAGGCACGCAACACTCATTCCGAATGCATGGTAAAAGGTGTGTGCCAAAAGCTCTCCGGCCTTTTTCGTTGCAGCATAGGGTGATATGGGGTGATCCACGCGGTCGGTCTCACGGAAAGGCCCGCGCGGTCTCTCGCCGTAGACTGAAGAAGAAGAAGCGAAAACCCAATGTGAAACTCCGGCTTCTCTTGCAGCTTGAAGCAACTTTACGGTCCCCGCTTCGTTCACCTCCACGCAGGTTACGGGATCCTCCAGGGAAGCTCTCACGCCCGCCCGTGCAGCAAGGTGAACAAGCACGTCCGGTTTGAATTCACAAAGGAGCTCCGCTGTAGCAGGATCGCGGATGTCAACCTCCGCGAAGGTGAAGCGCTCGTGATTGCGGAACCCCTCCATGTTGCGTTCTTTGATCGCTCTGCTGTAGTAGGGATCAAAATTGTCAACCCCCAAGACGGTATCCCCACGGGCAAGGAGGGCTTCCGCCGTGTGCGATCCGATGAAGCCGGCGCAGCCTGTGAGAAGTACACGCATTAAATACGCTCCTTAAAGCCGAACCAACAAAACTCAGGTGGCTTTATGCTGCCAAAGAGAGCCGCGGTTTGCAACGCCCTCTTTGCGAAGTCGGCCGCCCGACCGCACGCCGCGCCGTCCTAACGGACATATTCGGTCGGATCGGGGATCCCTGCTTCTTCAAATCCGCGCCTTCTCAATATGCAGCTGTCACAGCTGCCGCATGCTCTTCCCGAGGGGTCCGGTTCATAGCAACTGAGGGTCAGAGACAAATCCACACCCAACTGGACGGCATGGCGGATGATCTCGCCTTTCGAAAGGTAAAGCAGAGGGGTGCGGATCTCGGGCGCACGTCCTTCAACCCCCGCCTTCGTACCCAACCGGGCGACTTCCTGGAATGCAGAGATGAACTCGGGCCTGCAGTCCGGATACCCGCTGAAATCAACGCAGTTAACGCCGATATAAATCGCCTCCATGCCCCGGGCTTCGGCCCATGCAAGGGCATGGGCAAGGAAAACCGTATTCCTTGCAGGAACGTAGGTAGGCGGGATCCCCCCTGAGGTCGGATCCTCCCTGCCGTGAGGAATTTTGCCTTCTCCTGTCAGAGCCGACCCTCCGACCGACGCCAGATCAAGCTTTATTACGTGGTGCTCTACGACCCCGAGCGAACGTGCCAAAGCCGCCGCCCTCTCCACCTCAAGCCGGTGCCTTTGGCCGTAAGCGAATGTCAGCGCGGTGACCTCGCACCCGTCCCGCACAACGGCCCATGCGCAGCATGTCGCTGAATCCAAGCCGCCGCTCAAAAGAACGATCGCTTTGCCCGATCCCATGGAAGGCTCCTCCATGCGCCATCTCAGCTCAAGCCGGTGAGTTTGGCGTTCGGGAACGCTCCTGCCGCCGCACCAAAGCCTCAACGTTACGCCAGACAGGTCCCCGGGGCAACGGCCGCCGGAGCGCCCCGCGTCGTTCACCAGGCGGCTTCTGTCTGGTAAGCTGGTGCGTTTCCAGGTTTCAGAGCTTGAAGGTCGGGCGATTCGCCCGGCGGTGAACCAATGAAAGTTACACTTGTAGCTGATCGCCTAACTTACAACGGAAGGTCGACTTACGCCCTTCACCTGGCCCGGGGGCTCAAGGAAAGCGGGGTCGACCTTCGGTTCTGCCTGCCCGGGGGCGAGCTCAGACCTCAGCTCGATGACCTCAACATCGAGAACTACATAATAAAGTACAACTTCTTTTCGTTCAGGCGCCTTGTCAGCTTTCTTGCAGAATTCCAGCCCGATATCCTTCACATAACAAGCGAACATGCGCTTGCAGTAGGCCGGCGCATTGCACGCCACCTGCGCAGATCGTTTGTGGTCTCGGTGCATGATCTTCTTGAGGTTTCAGGCCTGAGCGTCGGCGGCGCTCAGGCTGTCGTTGTTACAAACGAAGCGCTCCGAGAGGTCCTGGTAAATCGCTTCGAGGTCCCCAAGTCCAAGATTCGGCT
Source organism: uncultured Planctomycetia bacterium (assembly GCA_964529985.1). Classification (GTDB taxonomy): domain Bacteria; phylum Planctomycetota; class UBA8108; order UBA8890; family UBA8898; genus CAZGYL01. Next base: position 5,170 of record CAZGYL010000260.1, read on the forward strand.
GATACCGCGGGGAGTGGACCTGAGTCTCTTCGACCTTGCGCCTGTTTCACTCAATGACCGGCTTCCTGTTGTAGGTTGCGTGGGACGCCTGGTTCCGGGCAAAGGGCAGGATCACTTCATAAAGGCCGCTCGAAGGGTGCTTGACAACGGATTTGAGGCCCTCTTCCTGCTTGTAGGAGAAGGAAAGGAGGAGGGAAAGCTCAGGCGCTTGATCAGGGAGTTGGATCTTACGGAGTTCGTGACCATCTCTCCTCCCATCCCCGACCCGCGCAAGGTTTACCGGGCGATCGATATCGTGGTCGTTCCGACCGTGCAGGCAGCCGGCTCTACAACCGCGCTTGAGGCCATGGCCGCGCGGCGCCCTGTGGTGGCAAGCTGCGTAGGAGACCTGATTCACCTTGTGCGTAACGAAGAAAACGGACTTACTGTTGAGCCCGGAAATTCCGAAAGCCTTGCGCGCGCGATAATACGGTTGCTTGCCGATCCGGATTTCGCCAAACGCTTGGGCGAGAAAGCCCGCCAGTTTGTAAGCGCCCGCTACCCGCTTACCCGCATGATCGAAGGAACCCTTGCCCTTTATCAAGACCTGTTGGAGCACACTTTCCCTCGTTGAGCCGGAGGTGCAAACCGCATGAGGAAACAGGTTAGTTTCGCAGTGGTTATTCCGGCGCGGCTTGCCTCAAGGAGGCTTCCCGGCAAGGTACTTCTGAAGGAAACCGGAAAATACCTGATCCAACATGTATGGGAAAGACTGCGGGATTTGAAGACGGCGCGCGCTGTGATCATAGCAACCGATTCACCGGAGGTGGAGCTAGCTGCACGTTCCTTCGGCGCGCAGGTGCGCATGACGAGTCCACACCACCCCAGCGGGACCGACAGGGTAGCTGAGGTCGCCCGCGATCTTGAGGTGGAAGTTGTCGTGAACGTGCAAGGCGATGAGCCCACGATCCACTGCGGGGACATAGAGCGGCTTATTGAGCCTTTCGCCGAGGACCCCGAACTACCAATGGCTACTTTGGCAAGGCGCAGAACCGACGCCGAAGCGCATTCAAACCCGAACCTGGTCAAGGTGGTAACGGATCTGCGCGGCCGGGCCCTTTACTTCTCGCGGGCCCCGATACCTACAGCACGTACGAGCCCCGTGGCGTGGCTCCATCATGTGGGCGTATACGCCTACAGGCGGTCCTTTCTTCTTAAGCTGGGCTCGCTGGAGCCCACTCCGCTTGAGGGCCTTGAGCGTCTGGAACAATTGCGTGTGCTCGAGCATGGTTATGCTATACAGGTTGTAGAGACCGAGAACCTTTACGAAGGGATCGATACCCCCGAGCAGTACCGGGCCTTCGTTGAGGCCTACCGCCGGGGGCAGGTGGGCTGACGCTTGTGGGAGGGAGAGCAGACCGCCATGAGCGAGTTTAAGAAAACCGACGAGGATTGGAAGGCGCGGGCGGAAGCGGAAAAGAGGAAACTGGAAGAAAAATTCTCCCGCAGGAAACAGGTGCAGGTGAAACTGCCGCCTGCAAGTTTCTCAACCATCGTTTCTACGTTTGCCACCCAAGCCATGGTGGCGTTGGGAGACGCTCCCGGTGAGGGCGGCTCCAAGGGCGAGGTCGATCTGGAGGCGGCACGCTTCGCCATCGACTCGCTTGCGGTGCTCAAGGAAAAAACCAAAGGGAATCTCCAGCCGGAAGAGGAAAGGCTCCTGGACGATCTGCTCCAGAGCCTCAGGCTGCGATTCGTTCAGCGTGCAAGGGAGCAGGGCAAAGTACCGTAAGGCGATCGAAGCCTGTTTTTGCGCCCGGTGCAGGACATACGCTGAGAGCTTAAAGTGCGCGTTCTTTACAGTGGACTTCTCCGTTCACCGGCAAGCTGGGCCCGGGTGGGCCGCGAGCTGCTCCGCACGCTGGCGAAATACGGCGTAGAGGTCGGAGCCC
>CAZGYL010000261.1:0-7076 GCA_964529985.1 uncultured Planctomycetia bacterium
ATCAAAAGGAACGACTCCTCGGGCCTGCCTGCATAGTAAACCCGCTTTCGGTCTTTGGAGATACCAAGAGGCTTATCGCTTTGAACTGTTACGCGCAGGGCGCTTCCTTCACCCTCAGGCGAGGTGTTCTTCAAAGTGAGCCAGAGGAAATCGACCCTTTCCTCCTGCCACGCGCGGAAACTTCCCTGTGCGGGGGCACCGGCCCACGCGGTACCGAGCAAGCGCACGCCGCCGGAGCGCTTCTCCGTAAGCATGATCGGAATACGCGGATCCAAGAGGCGCTGCTCGATCGTTTCTGAGTCTTTGCTTCCCTGGATTTCAGGCAGAATTCTCGTTCTGAATCCTCGATACCGCCCTCTGCCCCAATCGTAGTAAAGGGCTCCGTCCGAACCCACAATGGATTTATGAGGATCGTCCGGCAGGCCGATACAGGCTTGGAACAGGCGCGGTGCATACCTGAAGTCCAAGATCTCGGGCTCCAGTCCCTCTCTCGGGCCTGTGTCCGCAACAACGCCCAGTTCAAGCCAAGCCGCAGGGCGGAGGGTAACCTCTGAGGTGCTGCCTGTTATCCCTACGGAAAGCGAGGACAGAATCAAAGCGGCTGTACGTGTCATGGCAAAGCTCCCGGGTTGATCCTACCGCGGTATTTAATCACAACGCCCGCTTATCTAAGGCAGGATCCCAGATCATCGGGGGTTTCGTCAATACCGGGCGCCGGATAAGGCGGACGAATAGCAGCGGTGTTACCGAAAAGCGTGCTTAGAACGGCGACGGCGTCCGACACGTTAATCCTCCCGTCGTCGTTTGCATCCGCTGCGTCAGGGCACAAAGGCGGTGATCCTCCTCCGAAAAGGAAAGTCAGGATGAAAATCGCATCGGCGATATCCACCTTATCATCGGAAGTGGCATCGCCTCGGACGAAAAGCCGTTCCACAATCCTAATCGCACCGGAAAGCACCTTCATGCCGTCAGCAGCTTGAGGCGGGGCAAGGAGCGGGATGAAGTTCCCGCCGGCAAGCACCCCGTTTACAACCGGAGGTGATCCGCAACAGGTGTCGTCAAAAACTATGGGAATAACTTGGCCGTGCTCCGTTTCTTCCGACACGTCCACAATAATCGTCGCCAGCAGGGAGCGGCCTGCGGGCAGAAACGGCACCCTCCCCGAAGTGTCGGCTACAAATGAGATAAAAGCCCCCCGCGGTTCGCTGTCGTCATGCGGAGCCCAAACTCCTGCTTGAAGAATCTCCGGTTCCTCACCGAATACGTCAAGGGCGGGCTCTATTCTGCGGAATCTAAGGAACCTGCCCTCGCAGCGGAAAGCAAGAGAGAGCCCGGCCAAGCAGCTTGTGCCTTCCGCCGTAAGCTTCAAAGGGACCTCCGATTGGCCCGGGGAAGCCTGGATCGTTTCAAGTGCACACGTTATACGCACCTCTTCGGGTGTTTGGGGTTCCGGGCAGGCAGGGTCTGAGAGCAGGACTACAAGATCTTGGACGTCGTTCGGTTCGATTCTCGTAGAACCTCCGGCCCTTTTTACAACCGCAAAAGTATTCCAGCCGGGGTCCTTTCCCACCTGACGGAACCGTACCTTGGCCCAAGGGAAGGCCGGGCCGCGGTGTAAAACTTCGAAAGCAAGAGTTGCAAGATTCACCTGGAAACGCTGCGGTCCTTCTCCAGGTGCTTTTACCGAAAGTACTACGAAGCCGTGGTCAGGCAGGTTTACACCGCTTCCATCACTCTGTGTATCCGAGGTAACTACTGTTACCTTTATGGGGGCGGAGAGCTGTCCTTCCCCTTCTCCTGCAAGTTTTATGTCCTTGAGTGCAAGTACATTTTCGCTGAAATCCAGCGCCACCTGGGCCGTTTGAAACTGCTCCCATGCATCGAGCAGTACCTGCACTTGGAATGAATCCAGCTCCTCCGGCAGCCTGCTCGGTCCTTCGGCCTTGAGTGAAAAGCCTTGCTTCTCAGCAGGGCAGTTGCCTTGGATTATCTCCTCAGGAACGCTAAGGACGCTTTCGGCCTCAAAGACGCTGAAGCTCGCGCGTTCGTCCGGAAACGCGGCTTTGACGTTTTCCAAGCGCACAGTGTATCGCCCTTGAGGGACTCCTTCGGGCAGAGCGAGCTCGATCAGCCCCAAAAGAATGTTTTCCCCCGGCTCAACGTAAGCTTTTGCATGAAGTGTGGAAAGCAGTATCACCGTGGGCTTGGAGGGGAAGGCTTCGAAAAGGGCCACCGGTGCTCTTTTTTGTACAGAAAGGCAGAAATTCTCTATCCCATCAATGCGTACGTTGAACGAGAGCCCCACAAGCGGCCGGTCTGTTGTAACAGAAATCTCAGCTTGCGCGACACCGCGCGAATCGGACTCCATGTCGGAGAGGAAAACCTCGGTGCCGATCGCCTCCTGGGGCTCATACGCCGGTGGGATAAGGCAAGGAATCTTGTCCGGGGTCGGATCAAGACCGGGGAGCTCCCACGGCGGCGGGAGCTCCCCCAATCGCCCGCCCGAGACGTTGAGAATCTGAAGGACATCTCGAACGTCTATTCGGCCGTCGTCGGTTGCGTCCGCTGCATCCGGGCAGGGAAGCCACCCGCCACCTGCGGCTGCCGCTGCGTTAGCAGCATCGGCAATGTCGAGCACTCCATCACCATTGGTGTCGCCGCGGGTGAAAGCAACTTCGCCGGCCGCTGAACTTGCAGCAAAGATCGAGACAAAAAGAAAGGCAAGCGTTGCCCGGTCCATGCCTCCCTTTCCTTGCTTGAGGCCCCGGACGCCTCGGCCGTCCGGCGCCGGGGGAAAGGACGCAACGTGCCGACAACCCGGACCGCTGAGCGACCACCGCCTATTGTACCAAATCGCTTCGCCCGGACAAAACCCGGTGCAGTGTTCTGCCGGTCCATACCGTAAGGAGAGCAACCGCCGCACCGCTTGGAACAAGCCAAGGCCAAAAGATTCGACCCAAAATCGGAAGTGGGAAGAAGAACAGGTAGCCCGACCAGAGGCTGCCTGCAGCGAGGGCCGCAGCGCAGCTGCGGTCACCGACATTCATAAATCGTTTCGCCAAAAAGGCCCCCAGAATTCCGCCGTAAGTAATGGAGGCTATCCCCATTGCAAGATTGACCATGTTTTCAGCGGCCCGGGCGAAGCCCAGGGCGCAGGCTGCCAGAGCTGCTGCAGCCCCGAGCGAAACGAGCCGGCCCCAAAAAAGGCTCTCGGCCAGGCGCTTCTTCAGCCCGAGAAGCCCGATCCCGATATCCCGGAGCCCCGAAGCTGCAAGTGCGTTGATCGAACTTGAAAGGGTGGACATGGCGGCTCCGAAAACACCCGCAAGCACAAGACCGCGGATGCCGCTGGGAAGCTTCTCCACTATGAAAGCGGCATAAAGCCTGTTTTGCTGGGGGAAGGAGCGATCCGGCCAAAGGCAGAAAAGACAGGTACCCAGGAAGAGAAAAAGGGCGAATTGAGCGGTGACCGCGAGCCCGCTGGCGACCACAACCTTGCGCGCTTCCCGGTCCGTGCGCACGAGCAGGTAGCGCTGCGCCATGAGGTGGTCGGTTCCGTGAGAAGCGAAGCTGAAAGCCGCTCCTCCGATAAGGCCCGCCCAAAGGGTAAACCGGTTGAGCGCAAAAGAAGAATCGAAGATCACAAGTTTTCCGCTTGCAAAGGCCTCGGCCAGTTTTCCCGGGAAATCGTCCGTCAGGCTGACCGCAATCACCACGCTTGCAGCAGCTCCCGCCAGGTAAATCAGAAGTTGCGCCGTATCGACCCAAACGATACCACGGATTCCCCCCATCAGGCTGTAAGCAGCCGTTACGGCGACAACGGCGAGAATGCACCATTCCAAATCGAGTCCTGTTGCAAGCTGGAGAGGTACGGCCGTAACAAAGAGCCTGACTCCGTCGGCAAGTACGCGTGTGACGACAAAAACACACGCAACCAACCGCCCGCTAGAAGGCCCCAGATACTCGTACACGGAAGTAAACGCCCGCCGCCTCACCGAAGCTATGAGAAGCCATGCAACAAGAACCCGCCCGATTACGTAACCGAACGCCATTTGGAGAAAAGTCCAATTCCCGCGGAAAGCGAGCTCCGGAACCCCCAGGAAAGTTATCCCGCTTGTTTCAGTTGCAACCAGTGAGAGACAAGCCGCCTGCCAGGGGATCGAACGCGATCCGGCGAAAAACTCGTACGCGCTCAGCTGGCGGCGCTTGAAAAGGACGCCTGCAAGAAAAAGGGCTCCGATTCCCGCACCGACCAAGGCGACGTCAAGAGCGCTCACGCTTTTATTCCCGTTCCACTTTAAGTTCAAAACCGGTCGCTTCGGTGAAGCGCCGCCTCAGCTCAGCCGCCTTCTCTGGCTCAGGCGGTTTCTCAACAAGCAGAACGAGGAGGTTGTTCCCGCCGAAGTAACGTGGATTCTTCCGGAGTTTCAAGCCGTATTCAGTTGCAAGCGTGACCGCGATCTCTTTTATTCTGTGTTGATTGGCCGTGCTTCCGATGGAAATCGGCCAGCCCGTCTGTTTGGAGAGCTGCTCAATCAAATCCTTGTACCGTTCGCCGATCATGGGGGATATAAAAACAAGCTCAATGGTGTTTTGGCCGAGTAGGCGTTTCTTGTAAGGCCTATGGGCTTGCTTCCGGAAGGCTTCGTCAATGGCGAGAAACGCGGCATTGATTTCAAAGCGGCCGTCGGGACGAACCTTCTGTTTCGGCACGCAGTAGGAGGGAGCCTGCCGAACCGTAAGGATAAGGCCGGTTTCCGCGTGGAACTGCTCGGCCGCCTCTCCGGCCTTTTCTCGAGGAAGCGGTTCTTCGGTCCGCACGACAACCTCGTCGCGTTCCAGGTGAAGGCTCGTCTTAACGGGTCTGCCGCCGCAGCGTTCCACCACTTCCTTGGCCTTTGCAACCACCATGCCGGTGTGGGGCGAAGGATGAATGCGGCAGCGCCAACCTGCAGGTTTGCAGAGTGCCTCAAGCTGTTTTGCGTATTTCGCCTCTGCAGCTTTTGGGAAATGGAACCGGAGGACCACCTCCCGCTCGGTTTCATTCACAGAGTGGCGGTACAGGCCGCTCTCGGGACCCAGGAGCGAGAGTATCTCCGCTAGCGGCGGACCTGCCGGCGACCGCTGCTCCTCCGGAAGCGCTACTTTAAGACTGAAAGGCCTGGTTGGATCGCGTACGAAGTAACCGCTCTCAACAAGAATTTTTTCAGCTTCTTCAACTTGGAGTGCTGAATCCCCCCAGAGACGCTGCAGTTGTGCGACCTGCCACCGGGCATGCGGCCCCCGCAACCTGTAAGCGTAAGCGGCAAGCTCAGCGACACCTTCCTGCAAAGGTTTCCCTTTCCCAAGGCCGCCTTCGATCGTTTGGAAGCGGCGCCTGCGACCCGCAAGAAGCAGCGTTGTTCCGCAGCGCGGCAGGTGGATCCGGCCGACCGGTTCCGAAGCCAATTGCCTGGCCAAAGCTTCGCGGCTTGCGCCTTCGCCGTGCACAAGCACGGTGTCGGCGGGCTTCAGCCGGGCTGCAAGGCCTACAAGCTCACCGGCATCGGCATGCGCCGAGAGGTGATACCTGCGTATTGCGCAGCGGATCGAAAACTGCTGGCCGGCAAGGTTCAAGCTGGAGGCTTTTCCCTCGGAAGCTGCAAGAAGCTGTCGGCCCGGCGTTTCTTCGTCCTGATAGCCCGTGATCGTGATCAACGCCTTTTCGTCTTCAACAAGCCGGCGTGCGTAGTAGACACTGGCTCCGCCCGAGAGCATGCCGGAGCTTGCAACGATCGCGCAAGGCGGGCCGTTGAGCACTTCTTCCCTGTCTTCGATCTTTTCCACGGGCTTGATTTCTTCCAAGTCGCCGAAGAAAGGATCACCGGATCGTTCGATCAAAGCACGCAATTTCGGCCGCAGATACGAACAGTACGTAACATAGAGGCTGCAGACGGGCCGTACCAAACCGTCCACCCAGACCGGAAATCTCGGAATGCGGCGGAGGCGCATGGCGCGGCGCAGGATAAGCAGGACTTCCTGCGCTCTGCCGACTGCAAAGGCCGGGATCAGCACCTTACCGTTTTGGGAAATTATTTCCGCAACTTGGCGCACCAGGTCCTCTTCCTGCCGGGATCTGTTGGCGTGCATCCTGTCGCCGTAGGTGCTTTCCAGGATTAGGTGGTCCGGCCTGAAAGGCGGGAGTTGCATCCCTGAGACCGAGAGCTGATCGGACCAGGCTACGTCGCCGCTTATAAGGACGCGTCCCTCAGGGCTTTCTATGCCGATGCTCGCCGCCCCTATAATATGACCGCAAAGGAACCAAGTGGCTGTCACCCCGGGAGCGATTTCTTCGGGCATACCCGGTTGGACCGGCCGCATCGCATTGATTAAAGAATCGACCGTCTTGGTCGAGTAGAGCGGTATTTCTTCTTCCCGGGTTTCCTCCTGGCTCATGAGTTTGGCGGCATCGCGCAGCATGATCGCTGCAAGGGCCACAGTGGGAGCTGTAGCGTAGATCGGGACGTGAGGAAACTGGCGGTGTACTACGGGAAGGGCTCCGATGTGATCCAGGTGCCCGTGCGTTACAAGTACAGCGTCTATTCCGCCCGCTTCGGTTATCAAATCCAAATCTGGCAGCGGATTTTTTCCGCCCAGTCGAATCCCGCAGTCCACAAGCAGGCGCCGCCCGCCGCACTCCAGCAGGAGTGCGCTTGCGCCGATCTCGTCTGTGCCGCCGAGGAATGTGACCTTCACAAGCTTCAGCTCTTCCTGGTTGGTTTCTTACACACCGTGATCAACTCGCCTCCACTGATGTGTTTTACTATGGTAGCAACGGAGCGGCTGCAGGGCAAAACCGCTGAACCGGCGCTCCAAGCGGCGTGCGTTCATTTCCGTTCGGGGACCCATTCGTAAAGCGCATAATGCTCGTCCGTCATCCCTAAAGCACGATATGCCTTCTGCGCCGGCTTGTTGCGTTTGTCTACGTACAACCTGAGGGCCTTCAGTTCGGAATGCTCCGCCACTTGGGATTGGAGTACGCGGAAAAGAGCCTTGAAAACGCCGCGCCCTCTTGCGGACGGGACCACATACAAGGA
>CAZGYL010000262.1:0-7044 GCA_964529985.1 uncultured Planctomycetia bacterium
GCTACATAGCCGGGGCTGAGATCCTCCTATGCGGCGCAAGCTACAGGCAGGATGTCGGCGACACCCGTTACAGCGGTTCCGAGCTCGTAGTGCGTAAACTGGCCGAGATGGGCGCCGATATCCGGGTCCACGATCCTTATGTCGATCACTGGTACGAGCTTGAGAAGCAGGACGTTTACCCCGCACCAGGCCTGTCCCTGAAGCGCTTTTTCCGCAACCAGGACGCGTTGGCTGAGATCCGCGTACAGAAGGATTTACCTGAGGCGCTGAACGGAGTCGAAGCCCTGATCCTGGCTGTGCCTCACAAGCCCTACTTGGAGCTCGATCCCGACCAAGTCGTCTCCTGGGCCGGCGGCCCGATCGCTGTTGTGGACTGCTACGGGATATTGAGCGACGAGAAGATCAGGCGTTACTTCGAGTTGGACTGTGAAGTGAAGGGCCTCGGCCGCGGCCACATTCAACGTATAAAAGAAGAAGTACGCGCGCGGAAACTGCGCTCTCAAAGATAGGCCCGCCGGCCTTTCTCAGAACCACTTGGAGCGTTTCTTGCGCTTTTTCGGGCTACCGGTTTTCTTCTTTTCGCCTCCTGCCGCCTCTCTCGGCTCCCTCTTCGCTGCAGACACACCGAGCAGCTCTTCGACCCAGCCGGCAAGCTTGCCGTAAGGTGCATAGCCGAGGTGCTTGAAACGCACCTTTCCCTTCCGGTCTACAAGAATCAAGGTTGGGAAACCGCGGAAGCCGGGGACTTTGGATAGAAAAGACCTGTCAATGAGAGCACAAGGATAATTAATGGCGGCTTCTTTGGCGAACCGCTTCACGCCTTCAAGCTGTTGCTCAGGGCTGCCGCGTTCATAAGCCAGGCCCACTACCTGCAGTCCTTTCTTGCCGTATTCTTTCTGAAGCCGAATGAGGTGAGGAATCTGCATGCGGCAGGGAGGACACCAAGTACCCCAGACGTCAATGAGAACGACTTTACCTTTAAGCTTCTTGAGGGAAAGTTCTTTTCCGTTTATGTCTTTGAGCGAAAAATCAAGGGCAAAAAGCGATTCTGTCTTGCGCAGCGCCTCTTTTATTTCGTTTTGTGCTTCTCCTTTAAGCTTTTCTTCCTCTTTCCGCTGTTTCTCCTTCAGTTTCGCAATGAGCTCCTTAAATTCTTTTTCCGAGCGTATCGGGTCGAGATCCGTATCTTTTTGTATGTGCTCTACATCTTCAAACCCCATTTCCACAGCCTTTTTCAGGTACTTGATCGCTTCCTTCTTTTTCCCCATGAGGCTGTATGCGCAGGCAGTATTGTAAATGGGTGTAGGGCTGAGCGGCATGAGCTCTGCAGCCTGTTTGAAGGTTTTGACCGCCTGCTCGTATTTGCCGGACTGGAGCTCCTCGATCCCTCTTTCAAAAAGCTCGCGGTATTTGAGCGCTTGGGAGGGCGCAGCGCCCAACGGCGACAGCACTGCCAAGAACAGAATAAACTGGATCATAGCAACCTCCTTCTGCAGCGGCTTTCCCGTATCGGACAGACGCCCCAATTGCGCGTTCCGTTCCTCCTGCTATTTCACCCCAAGCGGGCTTTCCGGTCCAGTACCCGCTCGGCGGAAAACAGCCTGAAGGGCAGGCGCGCGGCCCTATGCCTCGACCAGCACGGGGCTTATAATCGTTTTTCTAGGCCCTTTTGTGTGGTGTGTTCCGAGGACATGGCGGTACCGGTTGGAGCGCCCGTCTTTGGTGCCGGCTGCTTCGGGGGTTGTCTCCCTGAAGGAGGTAGGATTCCGATCAAGCAAGCCATGAGAATACAACCTATGCGCTTGACTCTGGTTTGTGTCGTGCTCTTCTCCGCCGCGGGCTTGAGAGCCGCACAATATCCTTCGCTTGCCATAAGTGAGTTTATGGCTTGGAACCAGCAGACCCTTGTGGACGAAGACGGTGACTCCTCAGACTGGATCGAGATTTACAACGGGAGCGATAGGCCGGTAAACCTCGAGGGATACTACCTGACCGACGATGACGCCTATCTTACCAAATGGCGCTTCCCCGCTGTAACGCTTCAAAGCGGCGGATACTTGCTTGTCTTCGCCTCAGGTAAAGACAAAAGGGATCCTTCGGGAGAGCTTCACACCAACTTCAGACTGAGCTCAGGGGGGGAGTACCTGGCTCTGGTCGCCCCCGACGGGCAAACCATAATTCACCAGTTCTCCCCGACCTATCCCGAGCAGTATCCCGATTATTCGTACGGTGTAGGCCAAGAAGTAAGCGCAAAATATCTCTTGTCGGCTGCGGCACCGCTTCGCTTCCTGGTCCCCGAGGACGACAGCCTGGGAAGGACCTGGACGGAGCTCCAATTCGACGACGGCTCTTGGCAGGAAGGCCGAAACGGCATCGGGTATATAACTTCAGTGCCCGGATTCCTGGTAACCAATTACCTTGCCACCACCACGATTTCCAATCTCGATGTGGCCGAGCAGGTCATAAACAATCCAGATCTCCAGGCGAACGTATTCACTGAGAACGTAGACGTTATCGATCTTCATGGAACCGGCGGATCAGGCCACTATCACCGCGACATACCGTTTCCCGGCGCCCAACCGGGCCAGGACGTGGACAACTATGTGATCGAGGCGACCGCGATCATCACGTTTCCTGAAGCAGGGTTTTGGACCTTCGGGGTGTTGAGCGATGATGGCTTCGGCCTGGACATAAGCAACGGGGAAACGTCTTTTAGAATCGAGTACCCCGACCCACGTGGACCCGGCGATACCCTAGGTGTTTTTAACGTTCCTGCACCGGGAGATTACGAGCTCAGGCTTGTCATGTACGAGCGCGGCGGAGGGTCTACCTGCGAACTCTATGCCGCACAAGGTTCTTATACAAGTTGGAACGACAATTTCGCACTCGTAGGCGACACCTCAGCAAGAGGGCTTCCGGTTCGTTCGCTTGCCGGAGGCACAGGTGCCGGAGGCGAGTTCCGCAGCCATATTCTGACCGATGTGGAAGAGCTGATGGCCGGCCGTTCCAGCTCCCTCTACCTGCGTATCCCTTTTGAAGTCGCGGACCCCGGGGCCTATCGCAAGCTCTTCCTCCGAGTCAGGTACGACGACGGGTTTGTGGCCTACCTCAACGGTGTTGAAGTGGCGCGGCGTAATGCCCCCGGTGCCCTCAGCTTCGATTCGAACGCAACGGCCGACCGGCCTCAACAGCAGGCGGTGCGGGCCGAAGACATCAACATTTCGTTCGCACTGTCCTTTCTGCAAAGCGGAGTGAACCTGCTGGCCGTTCAAGCACTTAATGACAGCCCGGTAAGCGATGATTTCCTTTTTGAGTGCGAGCTTGCGGACATCGACGTACAACAAGGGGTTGCGAATTTCTTTGACCGCCCCACGCCCGGAGAACCGAACGCCGAGGGATTTCTTGACGTGGTTTCGGACACGAAATTCAGTGTCGACCGCGGTTTCTTCACCGAACCCTTTGATCTTGAAATCTGGACTGATACGCCCGGAGCAACGATCAGATACACACTTGACGGAACGGTGCCCACGCCCACGCACGGCATGGTGTACGACGGTCCCATACACATAGATAAGACAACGGTCGTCAGGGCGGCGGCGTTTAAACCCGGATACATAGCCACCAATGTCGACACCCAAACTTATTTCTTCCTCGATGACGTGATCCGCCAGGACTACCAGGCAACGATCGCTGCAGGTTTCCCCACTACGTGGGGCGGTACTTCACCGGACTACGGTCTGGACAGGCGTGTTGCAGGCCAGGACGGCACCGATTCTTTCGGCGGCAAGTACGCAAGCATTATGAAGGACAGCCTGAGGGCCATTCCCACGATGTCGATAGTTATGAACATCAATGACATGTTCGGGCCCAATGGTATATACACCAACTCGACACGGCGCGGCGTGGCCTGGGAAAGACCGTGCTCCGTGGAGCTTATATACCCCGATGGCTCAACCGGCTTTCAGGTCGACTGCGGCATAAGAATCCAGGGCGGTGCCTTCAGAAATCACAGTCTCACCAAGAAGCACTCCCTAAGACTGCTTTTCAAAGGGATCTACGGCGCCACCAAACTCAGGTATCCTCTTTTCGGTCCGGGAGCCCCTGACCGTTTTGATACTATAACGCTGCGGGCGAATTCCAACGACGGGTGGCAATGGTCTTCGGCCGGAGCGAAACCTCTGTACGTACGGGATTCCTTTGCACGGCAAACCGTCCTCGACATGGGCAATGTGGCTTCGCACGAGATCTTCGTCCACCTTTATATAAACGGAATTTATTGGGGGCTTTACAACCCTGTCGAGCGGCCTGACAACGCGTTTTCGGCAACATATTTCGGCGGCGATAAAGAAGACTGGGACGCCATCAACCACGGCCAGATCTCAGAGGGCAACCTGAACGGGTGGAATACGCTTCTAAGCAAGCTTCGGGCCGGAGTCCAAACCAATGCTGCATATTTCGCCGTGCAGGGGAAGAACCCCGACGGCACTGACAACCCGGATCTGGTTGATTACATTGACGTTGAAAACTATGTCGATTACATGATCGCCAACCTGTACACCGGCAACAGGGACTGGCCGCATAAGAACTACTGGATAGGCTGGAATCGTGTTGAAAGTTCAGGGTTCAAGTTCTACATGTGGGATGCCGAATGGACGTTGGGCTTGCGTTCGGATCTTTCCACCAATCAAGTCGGAGTGAACCAGGGGGTCGCCGAGCCGTGGCCCTACCTCCGGCAGAATCCTGAATTCCGCATGCTTGTAGCCGACAGGTTGCAGAAGTATTTTTTCAACGGCGGCCCCCTGTACGTGGATCCTTCCTCGCCCCAATGGGATCCTGAGCACCCGGAGCGCAACGTACCTGCTGCCCGTTTCAAGAAGCTCTGCGATATCGTTGAGCTCCCTGTCGTTGCGGAGTCCGCGCGTTGGGGCGACCAGCACGGCACCCTGTACACGCGCGACGAGCACTGGGCGCGGGAGAGGGATAACCTGCTTCGCAGTTACTTCCCGAACCGATCCAGAATCGTACTCGACCAGTTTAAGCAGGCCGGGCTGTACCCGAATCTTGAGCCTCCTACTTTCAACAAACACGGAGGCGTGGTTGATCCCGGGTTCGTACTACTCATGACTGCGCCGCAAGGCACTGTTTACTACACTCTGGACGGATCCGATCCAAGGCTTGTCGGCGGGAGGATATCTCCCGGTGCGAGACTAGCGGCGACCGTGCCCACAGTTGAGCTTGTGCCTGAAAACGCCGAAGGCAGGATATTGGTCCCGACCGACGGATCTCTCGGCCTAACCTGGGTGCAGCCGGATTTCGATGACAGCTCCTGGCGCCAAGCGGTTATGGGAGTGGGATACGAACGCAGCTCAGGCTATGAGGAGTTCATCGCGACCGATCTTGAGGCCGATATGTACCGGAAGAACGGAAGCGTCTACATCCGCCTTCCGTTTCAGGTCGAAGATCCGAGCGATTTCGTCTCCCTCAGGCTTCTGGTGAGGTACGACGACGGCTATGTCGCATTCCTTAACGGTGAGAGGATCGTCGCCAAGCGCGCCCCGGATCCCCTCCAGTGGAACTCAACAGCCACCTCGAGCCACTCAGATTCGCAGGCACGGCTCTTTGAGCCTGTCGATCTTCCGGATTCTCTGTCGCTTCTTCGCCCGGGCCTGAACGTGCTTGCCATTCAGGGGCTCAATGCAACCGCCTCAAGCAGCGACATGCTCATTGTACCTAAGCTAGTCGCGATAAAACGGGGCGAAAACCAGGGTGTGGTCATCACGGAGACAACAACCGTAAAGGCCCGCACCTACGACGCAGGCACTTGGAGCGCACTTGTTGAGGCAACGTTCAAGGTGCTGCGGCCTGTTGACTTCCTGCGCATAACCGAGATCATGTACAACCCGCGGGAAGAGGGAACGATCGACGGTGATGCGTTTGAATTCATCGAGCTCAAAAACACCGGAGAGGAGCCCATAGACCTTACGGGAGTGCATTTCGTAGACGGCATTCAGTACGCTTTTCCCGAAGGCACATTTCTTGCGCCCGGACAATTCCTCGTTCTCGTCGGCAACCCCGACGCATTTTCAATGCGCTATCCCGAAGTTCCGATTTCTGGGGTGTATCGCGGGAACCTCTCTAACCGGGGAGAACGGCTTGCGATCGCTGACGGCTCAGGGGCCTTGATCACCGAAGTATGGTACGGTGACAGGCCTCCATGGCCTGCTCAACCGGACGGCATGGGGCCTTCGCTTGTGCCCGTCGACCCTTCGGATCCCGGTGATCCCAACCAAGCTTCCTGGTGGCGGGCAAGTACCTTTGTCGACGGATCACCCGGAGTGGACGATCCCACCGAAGGCGACACTCAGGGGTGGCAGTTGCCGGGAGATGTAAACCAGGACGGCCGGCTTGACATCTCCGACGTGGTGGCGATGCTGAGGTGGCAATTCGGAAGCGGCACCGTGCCTCTTCCCTGCGGTGGAACAAGCGCTGAGGAAGGAGGTAACCTCATAATTTTTGATATCAACGGCGACGACAAAGTGAATGTCGCAGATGCTGTTTCGCTTCTCCTTTACCTGTTTAAGAACGGCGCTCCTCCTGCACGCGGTACGCATTGCGTGTTCGTTGAGGGCTGTCCCGGGGCATGCAACTTCTAACAGTACTATGAAAAGATTTATTCGGTTTCTTCTTTGCTTTCTTCTAACAGTTTGCTTCTGCTTCGGGGCGGACCTCAATGTGCTTGTACCCTCGGTTTACCACCCCGATCTGCCTCTTCCCCTCCGCGTTGAGATCTTGGACGGGACCGGAAAACGCCTTACGGATCCATGGGATCGGGAAGCCCGGGTCTCCCTCACAGGTGCCGGAGCTTCGGTATCCCCCGGCACTTTTCACGTTTATAACGGTGCGGGCAACGTGCTCCTTAAGATAACCGGCTCGGGGCAGCTTACGCTGCGTGTTTGGGTAGGTGCGCTCAGTGCCGAACGTACCCTCACCCGACTTGACAGCTCTTTTTACAATCCGCCTCAGGAAATAACGGGCACCGAAACC
>CAZGYL010000263.1:0-4149 GCA_964529985.1 uncultured Planctomycetia bacterium
GGCTGCCTGGTTTCTCCCGAGTCGGGCCGGCGACCGTAACCCCGCCGGCCTTCAGGTTTTCCTGCTTCCGCCTTCCATTGTGGTAGACGCCCTCCGCCGGTAAAAGTTCCGCTCTTCTTGCCGCGGTTTTTTCACGTTGTGACGTTCCGGGGAGCTTTCAGTATGCGATGTGTCCTATGCTGAAGGTGAAGCTGCGGCGGCGGTCCTCCGGCCTGTCTCTTATCACCTCGCCCCAGTACAGCGAGATCGGTACCGGCATACCCAGCGGCGTCAGGCTGATTCGAATGCCGAAACCCGCACTCAGCCGCATGCGGCCTGTTGAGAGCTTCTCGAAGCGCGGCTCCAGCTGGCCCCAATCGAAGAACGCGACCCCACGGAGAAGCCGTGCCTCAGGTACAACCAGCAGGAGAGGCCAACTGTACTCCACCGTTCCATAGAGAAGCGCGGTGCCTCCAACCTCTATGCCGTTTTCGTGAGGGCCCACCCCGAAGGTTCTGAAGCCCCTCACGTTGTAAGGGCCGCCGAGCCAAAAGCGCTCGTAAATCGGGATACTCCTGCTGTCGGAGTGCGGTTCCATCCAGCCCACGTTGGCTGTCAACGTAAGAACATGATGCCCTGTTTCCGCATTCTCATAGAGCGGCAGAAAGGCGGCTGCGCCGCTCCTGGCCTTGGAAAAGTCGACATCAGCGTCCAAGAAACCGCCCGCGTACTCATAGTCGACGTACAACCGATAGCCTTTATAAGGCCCCGCGTAAGGATCGAAAAATCCTTTGTCAACGCTGAAGCCTGCAGAAAGCGCCGTCAGCCTTGTCGTACCTCTGGATTCGAACGCCGCCGTGGGGGCATCGCTATCCAGATCGGTAAGCTCCATAATGTTGTGGCGGAACCCCGCTGAGAGCGTCACGTCGCGGGTCCTGTTCAGATAACGGTGAATCCTGAAGGCGAAGTTCCACTCCTTTTCAAGCCAGGCGTCGCGGCCGGATATATGACGGGAAGCCGAAAGAGTCAAACCATACCAGTGACCGAAAAGATACGGTTCCTGGAAATACACCCGATAGCGCGAATACCGCGTGCCCGGTTGCAGCTCGAGGCCCAGTGTTTGGCCGCCTCCGGAAAACGAACTGGGGATGTCCCAGAAACTCTTCGGCAGGTCTGAAATATCAAAATTGTTCTTCCGCAGAATGAAATTCCCCACTACACCGAAATCACTTGCAAGTCCTACGCCGAAAAGAAGCTGGCCCCTGGGGCCTTCCTCGACTTCAACCAGAAAGTCCGTTCCTTCTTCACCTGAAGTGGCCTCAAGCGGTCTTATATCAAGAGTCTCAGGGACAAAGTACTGCAAGCGGTAGAGATTACTCAGACTTTTCTGCATCTTCTCCCGCGTGACAAGCTCCCCGGGCATGAAGGCGAGCTCCCTCCGTATCACTTCGTCCTTGGTCTCGGTATTTCCGCGGATATCTATCCTGCGCGCGTAAACCGGCTTGCCTTCCTCGACCTCAAGCACCGCCGTTACCTTGTTCCCGGCAAGCTCAATGCGGGGCTCAAGCACCCTCACTCTGCAATTCAAGTAGCCGGCGTCCAGGTAAAGCATTCGAATACGGTCGGCCAACTGATCGAGTTCAACTCCCCGGTAGACCCCCCCCACAAGTTCTTGAGCCCTCACTTGCTGGAGAATCTTCTCCGCGGAGAACCGCGGTGTTCGACCGCCGGCCGTATACACGCGGAGATCAAAGCCCTTCAGGTAATAAGGCTCGCCCTCCTCCACATGAATCGTAATAAAAAGTCTCTCGCGCCTCTCGTCGAAACGCATGTCCTGCAGGCCCACGGTTGCGTCCAAAAGCCCGCAAGCTCCGCGCAGGTATGCACGCAGTTTGCGCATATCCTCAGCAAAACGCCGCGGACTGAAGTAACCTTTGCGCCAGAGTCCCAGGAGCCACCTGTCACGCTCCCGGGTGGCCATTCGGCCCAACAGATCGTCCGGAGACACACGCTTTGTCCCTGTAAAAGTGATGCTCTCGATGCGCGTGCGCGGCCCCGGCCATACATTGAAAGTTACGTTCGCCTTACCGCCCGGCAGCTCATCGACCTGCAGGCCCACTTCAGCGAAAAGGAATCCCCGTGCTCTGCAACGCCGCAGTACGGTTTCCCGATCCTCCTGGAGAGCCGCTCTTGACAACAGGCGGCCTGCAGCCGTTTTCAGATCCTTCGATAGATAAGACTTTCCAACGGGTTTGGCTCCCCTGAAGTACACTACATTTATCCGCCTCTTCTCTTTAACCGGGATAATCACCCGGGTGCCTCCGGCGAAATCCTCAAAGCGGCACGCGGAGAGCGGACCTACTTCTTCGAACTCACCGGTCCGATACAGCCGCTCGATGCCCTCTTCCAAGCGGACCCGGAGCTGCCGCTCCGTGTAGGTGTCGCCGATTCGGAGCCCGACCGTAAGCAGCAACTGCGCTTTCCCCAAACGCTCTGCTCCGGGAAAACTGACGTCAGTGATTCGAATGGTACCGGTCGCAGCAAACAGGAGGGTGCTTACCGAAAGTAAGACCGCTGCAGCCGTCGGTTTCAGGCCAGCGCAGTGGATCCTCTTCACTTCTTCAGCCATGGTTCCCTATTCTGCCCGGGCGCCGGAGGCTCGACAAGCCCGGCGGTCGCGGGCCGGCCGACCGCTTCGGGGACTACCTGTCCGCCTGTTGGACAGTTGAGGAACCCAGCCGAGCGCCGCCCGCGACCGGTTCCGTGCTGTAACGCCAACAGCAACAACGAATTGTGCCTTTCTCCCGAATCGCTGGCCCCGACCTTGCGACCGGTCCAAGCGGACAGCGCGAAACACGGAGGACGCAATGGAGGCCAAAATACTCTCGCTGGAAGAAGCAAACCGCATGCTACCTCTCCTCCGCCGGATCGTAAGAGACATAATGGAGCACTGGAGCCTCATCGTCTCAAAGCGCGCGGAACTTGAGACTTTGGAGAGATCCGGCGCTTCGGCGGACCAGTCTCGAGTAGCCGAAGTGAAGGAGGACCTCAATCAGCTTATCGACAGGATAAACTCTTACATTAAAGAAGTGGAACAACTCGGCTGCTTTGTTGAGGAGTTCAGGAGGGGAATCATAAACTTCCCCACGCTCTATCACGGCCGCAAGGTCTTCCTCTGCTGGCGTTCCGGCGAGGAACAAATTTCATACTGGCATGAATTGGACGAAACCTTTCACGACCGCGTTAAAATAGAGGATCCTTCGGAGTTTCTCTGCGAGAATCCACTGCTTAGTGGACCCCACGGAACAAGCCCGACACCCTGACTGACCCGCAGGGAACACCTCCTTTCTCTCGGCCCACATCCGACCCTTGGCCCTCCCCCTCGCCCGCACCGGGAGGGCCGATTTTTTATGTAGTGCCTCGCACCAAAATCTCTCCGCCATCCGCTCCCGTATTTACTGGACGAGGCACTTATGGAGCGCTATGGCTTGCCGGGACGAATTATGCGAGCGGGAAAGTGGTTTATGGATCAGGCGCTGGGTCTCACCTTCAGCCCAGTCGTGCCATGATCTGGTCGGGAATGTCGAAATTCGCGCTCACCGACTGGACATCGTCGTGATCTTCGAGCTCACTGACCAGATCCAGAATCTTCCCCGCTGCGCTCTCAGACTCTATTTTGACCGTGCTTTTGGGCATCCGGGTCACTTCGCAGACCGAAAGCTCCCACCCCTTTTCAGTGAGCGCTTTTCGGATCTGCTCCAAATCCTCGGGAGAGCAGACGATGTCAAAGAAAGCGCTTTCCCCCTCCCCCACGCGATCCAGACTCTCGGCGCCCAAATCGACGACGAGCTCAAAAAGTTCCTCCTCCTCAATCCCCGAAGCGGGTACCGAGATATGCCCCTTCAGCTCGAAGTTCCACGCCACACTGTTGGGGGCGCCCATCTTACCGCCCTTGCGCTCGAAAATCTTCCGGATCTCAGCGGTGGTTCTGTTTCGGTTGTCCGTAAGCGCGTTGACGATCAGCTGAACGCCTTCAGGGCCCAACCCCTCATAGACGACTTCCTCCAGTTGCTGCCCCTGCTCTTCCCCTGTTCCCCGGCGAATGGCCCTCTCAATGTTGTCCTTGGGCATTCCCTGGCTTCGGGCATGCTCTATGGCGTAACGCAGCTT
>CAZGYL010000263.1:4159-7044 GCA_964529985.1 uncultured Planctomycetia bacterium
TTGTTGTTCACTGCAGGGTCACCCCCCCCTTCGCGGGCCGCAACCGTTATCATCTTGGCCAACTTGGAGAACAGCTTCCCTTTCTTGGCGTCACGCGCCCCTTTTTTCCGCCGAATGGTAGCCCAGTGGGAGTGGCCGGACATATATGATCGCCTCCTCTATGCGGTTCTTAGCGCCTTTTCCGACGTGAACGGGACCCGTTGCGTCGCCCTATTTTCCGCCGGAAGCTGCAACCCCGCCGCAAAGGACATTCCATGCACCGCAGCTGGTCTTCCCTCTCCCGGCAGACGCTTCGAGCCAAGTCCACAACCGAGCGGTGGAACTGCAACAGCTCACCGTCGGGCACCAGTTTATCCAGCACCTTCTGTTTTTGCCTAACCGTCCAACGCGCCGGCACAAGCCCGACACGCACGATCACACGTTCACTCTCCTTGTCAAGCGGTACGGTGGACTGCGATTTCTTCAGCCGCAACACCAGATCGATCGTCGCCGTACTCAAGGCCCCGAACGAGCGGAGATACCTGCGCGCCTCGGCGATCGTCATCTCATTGAGACACTCAAGCGAAGTATCGTGTCGGTCCGAATGGACGCGCTGCAGGAACCCGCGGATCCGCTCCGCCAGCTCCAAGCTGCATTTGGAGTTCCCCAATACCGCTGCAATCTCCCGAGCCGCACTGACTCTCACTTCGTTCCAGTCGACGAAATTCCGCTTGAGGCGCTTGAAACCGGCCTCTGCGGCCTTTAGCGGCAGGTGGAGATGCAACATGTGGTAAATAATCAGATCAACGACTCCCGAGGGAGGTTCCGCTCCGTTTTTCAGGCGCTTGGCCAGGGCCCTCACGGTACGCTGTTTTTCAGCGAGATTCAAGGCTGCACTCCCGCAATTTCAGCAATAAACCTCTCTGGCGCAATAACTTACAAGCGATGAGCCGCCTTCTCCTCTGCTTTCTCTCCCACCTCCGACAACCCCCGCCAGCTGCCTGACTCTCGCACATTGTTCATCCTAGGTTGGCGGCGGAGGCCTGTCAAGACGGCCCCGAACCTTGCAGCTCCCCTTCAGCGTTCGTAGACTGGGGAATTACACTTCGATCCGCGCAACCTTGCGTCAGGCCCGGCTCTCACAGTGTGCTGATTCATGGATCATAACGATTTTGCACCGATTCCCGAAGTACTTGACGCCCTCAGACGAGGGGAGCAAATCATCCTCGTAGACGATAAGAACCGCGAAAACGAGGGGGATCTGGTCGCCGCGGCCGAGCTCATAACCCCGGAAGGGGTTAATTTCATGCTGAAGCACGGGCGGGGGATCCTTTGCCTTGCAATGGCGGGGCCTGAGATCGAGCGTTTGGGCCTCCGCCCCCTCGAATCGAACCGCGCCGATCCTTTCCATACGGCGTGGCATACTCCTATCGATTACAAAGAAGGGATTTCTACCGGCACTTCGGCGCACGACCGCGCCACCACGATTCGAGCTGCTGCGAGGCCGGACACCGGCCCGGCGGATTTCGTCTGCGGGCATGTCTCCACCCTCAGGGCTATGGACGGGGGAGTTTTGGTCCGCGCAGGCCACTCAGAGGGCTCCGTAGACCTCATGCGTCTTGCAGGGCTGAGGCCGCTTGCGGTCATTTGCGAGATCATGAAAGAGGACGGTAGCATGGCGCGCCTGCCGGACCTCAAGGAATTCGCGGCCCGCCATGGACTGCCGCTTACAAGCATCGCCGACATAATCAGCTACCGCAGAAGGCGCGAGAAGCTGATACGTTATATAGCGAGCGCCGATCTACCCACCCGCCACGGTAGATTCAAGGTGCACCTCTATGAGGCTCAGTACGATCCAGGTCCCCACCTTGCCATTACAAAGGGCGATATAGCCCCTGAGGCCGTTCGGGGATCGAACGAAGGGCTGGAGGAGCCGATTCTGGTCCGCGTGCATTCCGAGTGTTTTACAGGAGATACTCTGGGCTCGCTCCGCTGCGATTGCGGGGATCAGCTCCACGCCGCGCTGCGGGCCGTAGAGAAGGAAGGGAAGGGCGTTGTCCTGTATATGCGGCAGGAGGGGAGGGGAATCGGCCTCGTCAATAAGATCAGGGCGTATGCGCTCCAGGACCAGGGCCTTGATACGGTGGAGGCGAATGAGAAGCTCGGCTTTCCGCCGGATTTGAGGCATTACGGAATCGGGGCTCAGATCCTTTATGACCTGGGTATACGCAAGATCCGCATTCTGACCAACAACCCCCGCAAGATAGCGGGCCTGGCGGGTCACGGCCTTGAAGTGGTTGAGGAGATCCCGCTTCGCGGTCCCAGGAGGCCCGAAAACGAGAAGTACCTGGAGGCCAAGCGTCTGCGGCTTGGACACCGCTTGTAGGGCGGGAAAGTGCCTCAATGTGCCCGAACCCCCGGTTCTTGAGCACCTTAGGGGGTCATTTTGCACCTTCCGGCGGGGATGTTAGACTTTATCGGACGTGCAGAAGTCCGCACAAGCTTGGCCCACGGAGGGGACACGCAGGGGAGATAAATAAGCGATGGGTGAACCAGCCCGCCCACAGGGGAACGTGCCGCCGGCAGAGGCGTGCGATTCTCAGGGCCCGGAAACCGCCCCTGCCAAGCCCCAGGAGATCAACCGGATTGCGTGGCTCGATCCCGCTGTTTCTCCGGAGAGGTTCTGGCAGCTGATCGGTGAGGCGACTCCCTTCGCCGCATGCCTGGTCGGCCCGCGGGGAGAAGTGCTTGCAGCCACTGAAAAATTCGCGGAACTCATAGCCCCCTTCAGGCGGCTCAAACCGGGGGAACGCTTTCTCTTGGAAGAAGCCTTCCTTGCGGCCGATATCCTGCGCCTGCAGTTCCCGAGACACTGCGAAGAACCCTGTCAACTCAGGCTCCGGGAT
>CAZGYL010000264.1:0-7041 GCA_964529985.1 uncultured Planctomycetia bacterium
CGTTTCTTCCGCTTGTCACCATCATAGTAAGGGATCAGTTTCCCGTTGCGGTACTTGTACGACGGGGGATTGCAATCGTAGCGCCAAACCGCTCGGAGGCGGATCGGTGTATGCGCAGGCATCGCCTCAAGCGCGGGAAAAGCGTAGCAGACACCGTCGCCCCCTCCGAAGAATATAAGCGTGCGGCCGTTTACAGTACCTTTCGAAGGAGATGACCACTGCGCGTGATAGAGCCGCGCGCTTATCCCTTCGCCGTCGACAGCTACGAGTTTCCCTGTGTGTTTCTCAAGGACGACGAGCGCGGGAGCATCCGGGTGGACGACTCTGGCATGGGGCTCGTCCACACCGTTTGAAGTCCCCAGATAGAGAAAATCTCCGTGAATAAGAATCGAGTTGCTCGCCGCATCATGAGGGCATACGCCGGCTTGGTCGATAAGATCAAAGATCCAGATGATATCAGCGTCTTTCGGCCCGAGCTCAAAATGCCGGCGGGAGCAGGGCGCTGCATACTGAGCCTCATTTGTAAAAGGGCCGTCGTTACCGTCGGCAAGTCCATGCACATCGAGGCAGACTACCTCGGCCGCGCTTGTGACAACGTAAAGGCGGTCCCCCTCAACCGTCGGAGAAGAGCAGATCCCCAGCCACTGGTGGGTAAAGTGCGCTCCTTCCGGAAGGTCTTTCCTTCTGGGCACCACAAAGCGCCAGAGAAGCTCTCCCGTACGGGCATCAAAGCACTGGACCATGCCCCCGCGGGTCCGCTTCAAGCGTTTGCTCCTTGAAAGCGGTTCGTCATCGGTTCCGACAAAAAGTCTTTTCCCGGCCACCGTGGGGTTCCCATAGGTCTGGGTGCCGAGGCGCACCGCCCACAGGACGTTCTTTGTGGTCGCCATATCAATGCCGCCGGCATTGGGCTTCTTGCGGCCCGGAACAAAGTCCGCAGGAAACCCGCGCTCAAAGGAGACCATGTTACGCTGTCCGGTCCGGCCCCATTGCGGCCAATCACCAGCGAAGACAGGCAAACCGAGAAGACCCGCAAGAAGAAGCGCCGTTGCGAGGTTGGAGCAAGGAAACCGGTTTGTGTAAATAGATCCGATTGCAGGGAAGTCTCGGGAGTTTTCAGCCATTATTGCCTCTTTCGGTGACTACAACGGACTCAGCAATGCCCCGCCGTCCAGTATAGCCACCCCGAGACAAAAGGCGCAACGGCTCCTCCTTTAGGACAGACGCAAGCCGGCCTCCTCACGTTGCTCAAAAATGCGGCTTCAACCGTTTTTTTGTGCAGTTCGCTCGCTGGAGCTCCTACGGTTTCAGCCGGGCGCAGGCCTCACCTTCTATAATCCGCTTTACGATCTCCTCCCGAAGGCCGGCAAGCCACTTCACTTCACTGCGCCTTGCGGGGTGGAGCGGCTGCATCGCAAAAAGATTCATGCCTTTGTATCCATAATCGACCATTGCATGCAAAAAATCCCGAAGGGCGGTTCTTGAAGGAAAGCGGTACCTGCCGCCCAAGCCGAAGTCATCGGGCAGGTCATCTCCGTACTCGTTCAAGTAGCCGAATTCATTTGCAAAAAGGTGTTTGGTTTTGCCGCATTCAGCCTCTATTTCTTTTAGGAAAGCGCAGACTGTCTCAAGCGGGTAGCGTTCGCCTCCCGGCTGAACTATCTCGGGCCGCCCTCCCACCCGTCTCACCCTCCCGTAGCAGTTGCGGATCAGCCCATCCACGCCTTGCTGGAGAGCCGACCTGTGGATTCCGAGGTATCTCCAGGCAGGACCGTCCACACTGGCCGAACACAAGAAGACAGGTACATTTCCAATGACCTTCTTGGCGAGCTTAGCGTATTCGCCGAGCCATCTCCCTAAGAACCAAAGCCTGAAATCCTCTTGTACACCCGCAGCGGCTTTCAAATGGCGCAAAGAGACGAAAGAGACAGCACCTGAACGGTGAAGCTTGATACAAAGCCGATCGAGCTTCTCGGAGCCGTAGAGTTCGAAATCCTCGCCTGTAAAAGGGTGCAGCGGGATCAGCCAAGGCACTTCGGCAAAGGTTTTATACGAGGTGCCGAAGCTTTCGTTGAGTTTCTCGACCGAACCGAACCTCCTTTTCAGGAAAGTGCGGTATTCCCTTAAGGCCGCCTTGTCCGTGCGGAAATCCAAGTATGATCGCGCGCTGAGCAGGCTCTGCGGAAACGTGTTTATTTCGTCCGCGAACATGAGCCCTCTGAGCCCGTCTTTGGCAAACGCCTTGCGGAAGGCTTTAAGGCCCGAAACATACTCTTTCAGAATCGGCTTTTTCCACAAGGCAGGAAAAGAACTCCATACCCCCGGCACCTCTTTGAGGAGAACCTCAACAAGAAGCATCAGGCGATCTCCCCGCTGCCGGAGAGGCGAAAGGCGCAGCCGCCACGGGCGGCTGTCACCTTCGTCAACCCCTTCCGTTGAAGTGCGAAGCGGAACGAATTCCTCGATCTTGCTTGTTACGTCGGTCGCGGTACCGGCCTTCAGATTGAAAAGCAAAAGCAGCTTCTTTTCTATTTTAAGATCTTTCCATTCCGCGGGGTGCAAGGGGAATCCTACCGTGAAAGTCCTCGGCCTGCTTCCGGCGTCCGCAGGGAGATCCATCACCTGGCGCAGGACCGCACGCACCTTCTGGTCGTCGGTCTTTATCCGATCTCCGTACGCCCACGGCCAAAGGACGTTTATGCCGGCGTAATAAGTCGCTCCCGCTCTCACCAACCTGTCGGTGTATTCGTCCACAGATGGGACTATGCCGCTTCGCTCCTCAGGGTCCGCGCATATGGCCCACTCTTCGGCAGGGGTCACATTGAACTGGGTGAAACGCAATTCGAGCATCCGCCTCAAAGGCCCGTTTCCCGTAAAGCCGAACCTCACGTAGGGTTTTCCGTCCCAGCGGATCAGCCGGTCGGCTCCTATTTCCCAGGTGTGCCCGAGATAGGTTCCACGTGAAGGGACAGGCGCTCCCGGCAGGAAGCAAGCCGCTTGAATGAGAAAAACCGGCGCAACCCACAACTTGCTCATGATTGCCTCCTTGCTGGACTTGCCGTTTTCAAGCCATGGTAAGCCACGTGCAGGCAGGGCGCTATAATAAGGCCTTGCTGCCTATCCGCTGTACGGCATATCTTGTGTTAAAATCACGGCATGGACGTCGATCGGATTTTAAGCACTTTCAACCGCCACGGCGTTGAGTACCTGCTGATCGGAGGTATGAATTTCCTCCTCAGGCATGGACCGACGCTGACCTTTGACGTCGATCTGTGGATCCACGATACGGAGGAAAACAGGCGGCGGTGCGAGCAGGCTCTGGCTGAGCTCGAGGCGCAATGGGGGCCCGATGACGAAAGCTGGGGACCTGTGGCCCGGTTGAGTGCCGGTTGGCTTTCCCGGCAGCCTGTTTATTGTCTTACAAGCCCCAGCGGGGCGATCGATATCTTCCGCCGCGTGGTGGGGTTGCCGGATTGGGATCGGTGTTACGAACGTGCTCCGCTGGAGAAGACGGCCGGCGGGGTCGCGTACCGCGGGCTTTCCGACCGGGACATGTTGCTCAGCCAGGAAGCGCTGCCCGAAGGCGAACGGAAAAACGACCGTATCGCACAATTGCGGAGGATTCTCGGTGAGTGAAGCTATAGGTGACTTAAAGCGTCGCGAAGAGGAACGCAGGGAGCGGCACTGGGATCCCCGACTGAAGTGGCAGGTGATCCAGCGCACGATTTCATGGGCTGACCGGCAGAGTACGTGTCAACGGAACAGCAAGGCCAACCGTCTTAAAGAAGAGGAGCGGAAGCTCAAACTGCTAAGAGCTTTGTCCGAAGCTGACTCGGAAACGCAACATCGGTCTTAAGTTTTGCCGTCCCGCCATATCCGCCCGAAGGAAACGACTTCAACCGGATCGAGCCTCTTCGGTAAAGTCGTCCTCGAACCTTTGTCAGTAAGCCACCCGGAAGGTGCCGCCTGTAGCGCGCGCAAGCTTCTCGAGAAGGGGTTTACCTACGGCCCAATCTTCGCCGGTTTGCGTCCCTGTATAGACCGTGTTTATTGGGATGCACAGGACGTTGTGGGCCATAATGCACGTAAAAACCCGCTCGGGATCCTGCTCGCCGTTGGGGCATGTCGTCCGCCCGTCGCCTGTCAGAATAATTGTACGCTCAACGGCCTGGATCTTCTTTGCCAATTCCAGCGTCGTCATCATCCCTCGGAGCAAGCATGTGCCCTGCCCTAGCCGGGTGGCCAGGACGCGGGCGATCATGCGGGCTTTGCCCGGCGGATCCATGCGTTCAGGGGGATCGCCGTAAACGAGGGGTTTCAGGCTGCGGTCGTAAAAAACAACAGACACAACGGTGCGTTTTGTAAGAGGGGCAAGAGCGCTTACAGTTTCGCGCTTAAGGACATCGAACTTCGTCATACCTCCCGCAACACTTTGGCTCATGCTCCCGGATCGATCGAGGCAGAAGAAGAATGCATCGCCCTGGTAATTTCCCGCGAAGAACTCGATGATCTCCGGTGGTTCCTCTTCCTCGCCGATGGATCCGAAGCCGTCGGGCATGTCAAGGAACCGCCCCGCCCGGGGGATCGAGAAAGAGGGACCGGCCGTTGAAAGCAGCATAACCGTAATCGCGGCGATACAGAGATTTGTGCGCCACATGGCTTACCTCTTTTTGCATTGAGGCCCATTAAGCGAGCTACAGTCTGAGCGCGCTGGTTCGACTTCCAATAATTCAATGTCATATATCAAAAGGGCATTGGGAGGCACATGCGGAGGCCGGCCCTTAGGGCCATAACCCAGATCGGGAGGTACAAATAAGCGGACTTTCGCGCCCTGCCGGATTAGTTGCAAGCCTTCTGCCAGACCTGGAATGACCTTCGCCACAACGTAAACAAGGGGTTTACTCCTTCGATGGGTATCAAGAATTATCGTGCCGTCGAGAAGCTGTATTCGACAGTGCACCCTTACCGCGTCGCCTGGACCCGGCCGCCGCCCGGTTCCAGGCTCTAAAACACGATACTGAAGGCCCGAAGACGTTGTAAGAACTCCTGGCTGTGTGCGGTTCCGTTTCAGGAACCTAAGGCTTTTCTTCCGATTTTCGGCTGCCAAAATCCGTTTGCGGCGATTTCTTTCCGCAACCAGCTCGTTCTTTATCTTGCGTGCCTTATCCGGGTCCAAAAGCGGCTCGCACCCAAAAAAGGCGTCGCGTACACCTTGAATAAAAGCGTGCATATCGACCTTGAATCGAAGGTCTGCGCTAAGCCGCTTAAGGGACTTTCCGATATCGAAGCCGAATGCGTAGGAAGCTTTTGAGTCCCTTGAAGATAACATCTGTACTCCGTTCTTGTTGCGGCTAGCTATGAGACACGCTGCGGCCGTCACCCAAAGCAAGACGGTTAGTATTCGCGTTTGCATGGCTCACCTCCCTTTCAACGACATACGCTCTGAGCGCAGCCGAGAAGGTCTCCGGCCGGATCAGGACCGCAAGTATTGGGCGGCGGCAGAAGTTGAGCCGGTCCGAAAAGATAACCTAAAAGCGTGATTGCATCCGCGATGTTGATCTTCTCATCGTCGTTTGAGTCAGCTGCATCGAAACACCGTAGAGCTTCCGCGCTTCCGAAAAGGTACTCCAGCACAGCGATGGGGTCGGCAATGTCAATACGCGAGTCTTGGTTGGCATCGCCGCGTACGAACGCCTCTTTCCGTGCTCCAAGCGGATTGAAATAGATGTATACATGGCCTAGATCATAGGCGAGGAGGTCCTGGTACCCGTCTCCGTTTACGTCTCCCGCTATTTCAAAACGAATCGGGTACCTCAGGTTCTCCCGTCTGTGCGGTCCGGGCTCGGTTACATGGTTGAGCAACTCGAAGAGCTCGGGGACGGCAGCCAGAGGACCCGCCTTCGATTCCAGGTCGCCGCCGAAAAGCATGATCGCCCGGGAGGGCGGTGGGGCGTAGCGAAAATTATGCTCATCCCAGAAGAGGATCTCGGGCGCTCCGTCGCCGTCGAAGTCACGACCTCCGTCACCGATTCCCACATTGCTGTGGTACTGGGGAGAGAGAAAGAAAACTACGTCGAAATCCTCGTCACGCATTATGCTCCTTGAGCGACACAAAAGCTCGCGCCGCCTTCCGTAGATAACCCGGAAGCGGCCTGTGGACGGGTCGCGCTTCGGGTATATCTGGAAGCTTACAATACCTATGTCTTGGATGCCGTCGTCGTTTTGATCGCCGAGAGACCCCAGTCTGATATTCCAGCCGAGGACGTATGGCATCAGCCGGCACATTCCGCCGTGCTCCAATTCATCTTCATAGGTCATGAGGGCGGGAAAGACCGGCCTCCCGAAAAACAGGCTTATTGCTGCATACCTGGGATCATCCCCGGGCTCGGCGGGGGGAAGCGTGCCTACGGTCAGTGCCAAATCGTCAAAGCCGTCACCGTCGACATCGCCCAGGCTCCACACCGAAACGAACCTGCCTCCGACGCTGTGCAGCTTGCCGTACAACTTGGGCAGATCGTTGAAAGAAAGAACCGGAGGAAATTTCAGGCGACCTAGCAAGAATGCCAGGGTTCCGCGCAGGTTACCCTCTTCATCTTGGCCCCAGTCGACCAGAATTCCCAGGTCGGCAAGTCCATCGCCGTTTACGTCCCCTATTTCTTTGACACGGCTTTCGATGTGTCGCTCGCCCACAACACCGTATGGACAATCCTCAACCACCGTGCAGCGACCTGCGGATATGAGGTCGTCGACAAAAACTTTTCCCTTTGCCAATGGGCCGCCGAAGATAAGGTAAACCCGGTGGTCTTCAAGTGCACCGACCGCAAGTTCGCTTACCCCATCGCCGTTCATGTCTCCGGGCTCAGTGGCGCTTGAGCCGAATTGTTCCTCCAGGCATTCCGCCCATTCGTTGGTAACAAGCACGGTCGCCCAATTGGAAAGCTCTCCGGGGGCTTCAATGCGCGGCGGGAGATCCGGGGAACCGTGGAGGAGCATTACTTGGCACGGGCCGTCGTAATACGGCTTAAAGAGAACATCGGCCAA
>CAZGYL010000265.1:0-7018 GCA_964529985.1 uncultured Planctomycetia bacterium
ACGCCGTAGCCGAACCAACTGCCGGCCCGCCCCGCAAACTCGGGGTAACCCGGGAGATCCTGCCTCAAGAAACCGCGGGGGCCTCCTACGATCCTGTAAAGGTGGTTGTGGTAAAAGCGGCCTTTGCTCAGCCAATCCCCGTCACACATGGAGGTGATCTGGGAGTCATCAGCCGCCCAGGTGAGGCACCAATTGTCTCCATAGCCGTCAGACCTGAAAATAGTCTCGCGGTGGAAGATAACCCCCGCAGGCACCTTGCCTGCTGCAGCGCAACAGGCTGAAACTTGAAGAAAGAGGAGCAACAAAGCTGAGAATACTTTTCGCATGGCCACCGGCCCTCACTGATCTCAAGCAAGTTTAATCAACCGGGGGTGCGATCTCAACACCGACCGCCTCCGGCAGGCTTTTCGGATCCGGAGGCCCGGATCGGAAAAAGGACCGTTTAAGGAGTTTCCCATGAACGGCGATAACTCAGAGAAGACAGAAGCTCAGGCCCGCAGGTTCTTTGAGCTGATGCGCACCAGGAGATCCGTACGCGCGTTCTCGCGACGACCTGTTTCGCTCAGCACGCTCAAGTGGCTGATCCGCACTGCAGGTTCAGGTCCCAGCGGCGCCAATTCCCAGCCTTGGCGTTTTGTTTGCATCCGTAACAGGGAATTGAAACGCCGCCTGCGCGCAGAAGCGGAAGAGGTTGAACACAGGTTTTACACGCGCCTTGAGGGATCAAGATTCGCAGAAGATCTCAAGCCGCTTGGGACCGGGCCCGAGAAACGATTCCTTGAAGATGCCCCATGGTTGATCGCTGTTTTCCAATTGACAAAGAATGATGACGGGAGCGCAGTCTACTATCCCGCAAAATCAGTCGGAATTGCGGTGGGCTTGTTGCTTGCTGCGGCTCATACCGCGGGCCTTGCAACGCTCATCTACACGCCTTCTGATATGCGTTTTCTAAACACTCTACTTGAGCGGCCCGCCTGGGAGAAACCCTTCTGCCTTATCGTTCTGGGTTATGCCGAGGAAAATTGGCACCCCCCTGAAGCGGCTTTGCAACGCAAGCCGCTTGAGCAGATAATGATCGTACGGGACTGATCTCCTGCCGTGAGCTGCAAATGCCGCAGACGCCATGTTTAAAATCAGCGGTGGGCTAAGATGATAAAGTGGGTGAAGAAACTTCTTGCCGGAAAAATGCGGTTTCCGTGCTTCAGGAGCGCAAGGGCTAAGAAGTGAAGGCCTGAAAGATTCGGATTCGTTGAATGCCTGTAGCGGATCTTAACTTTGCGAAAGCCTATGGCTTTCAGGCCCTCTGCGAGCTTCTCCGGGTTTATTCCGGCGGTGTACGCATGGTGGTACTCTGCAAGATCTTCAACCGGAGAGTCGAAGGTGCACTGTTTACCGGATTTCAGCTGGCGCCAAAGACGATAGATGCGGCCCAGATACCAGTTCGGATCGTGATCGGTGTACAAAATGCCGCCGGGCCGCAGCACCCGGTAAGCCTCTGCAACCGCAGAAATTGGATCATACATGTGGTGGAGGAGCGCATACATTCCCACAGCGTCAAAGGAGCGGTCCTCAAAAGGAAGCTCGGAAGCCGAGGCGGCTGTAAAACGTGCCCCCGGAATCTCGCGGGAGATACGGCAGAGGAGCTTTTCGGCTACATCGACTCCGAAGCAATGCGGAAATATGGGCAGTGCCAAACCGATCAAGTGCCCGGTTCCACAACCCACGTCTAAGAATCGCTCACCCCCGGTAGTTCTTCTTATATGGCGTAAGATCCTTCTTACTTTGTTTCTTTGTACGTCGTTGAAAATGCTTGCGACACGGCCGTAATCCTCAGGACGCTTTCGGTTGTAAATCACGCGGTTCGCCCTGACGACGTCTTTTTCGTTTATCGCCTGCTTGAGTAAAATCTTAT
The DNA here is from genome assembly GCA_964529985.1 of uncultured Planctomycetia bacterium. Taxonomy (GTDB): domain Bacteria; phylum Planctomycetota; class UBA8108; order UBA8890; family UBA8898; genus CAZGYL01. The sequence continues at coordinate 1,913 of CAZGYL010000265.1, forward strand.
CCATGCAACCTCTCTTCTCACACAAAAGGTGGCTATACATTTCCTTTTATCGGCCCTTAGGCTCGTTGGCCTAAAGGCCCTGCAGGCCTTCTCCTTGATCTCCCCGGCAAAGGCAGAGCTGTTCTCAATCGCCTCTATTTCTGAAGCAGGAGGGAAACAGGGCCGAGAAGCCCGCTCGGCTCCGCCTTTCCCCTTCCCCTCGTTCCCCATACGTCCCAGGAAAACCTGTTGGCAATGGAATTCGATACAACAACGACAAGCTCGTTTGGCCCGGGCTTAACAAAATCCGTTACCTCCAGAAGATAAGGAGCCCACAGGCAAAGGCCTGCAAGCTTTCCATTAAGCCAAACTTCAGCGTAATGCTGCACTTCGCCCAGGTCCAACCACACCCTGCCGGCTTCCTCAGGAATGGTTATCCTCTTGCGGTAACGGACTCTTCCTGAGTAGTAGCCAAATCCAAGATCCTTCCACGATCGAAGCTCGGGAATCTCAACGGGCTTACAAAGAACCGAGATCGGTTCCTTGAGGCCTGCCGAAGTAAAGTGACTGAAGGTCTCAAGAGCAAGAAGATCCCCTGTGCCCTTTACAAACCCTTCAATCGAGAGGGTTCCTCCCTCAGGGGGAGGCCCGATCCTTTTTTCCTCAAGTTCGCCGTTGATCCAGACCATGTACTCGCCTTCAACCGGCAGGGGCAAAGAAAGGGCGAATGCACCCGGAGGCAAAATCGCCCTGAAAAGAAGTGAAGTCGGCTCCGTGGACAGGGCCTTTCCCCTTACTGCAGGTACTTCCTTCCAATCTCCGTCATCAAACCCAGGCTCATTCCAGTGCGGTATCGCCTGAAAAGATCTTTTCTTGATTCTAAAAACAGGAAGCTCGACACGAACAGGGCTCTCTACTTCCGGGGACCAGCGGTCATCAAGCTCCCCGCCCGCCAAAAGAATCTCCCAAGGGCCTTTAAGCTTAAAGCCCTCGCCTTCAGGTGGAAACCGAAAAAAAGGAAAAAGAGAAGCAATCGCCGGCTTCTCTCCAAACAAGGCTGCAACACACTGGTGAGGCTTCAGATACAAACTGAAGCCTCTCTTCCCTTCCCTTGCCCGGTAAGCCTTTCCGTCGTCAAGGTCGACCAAGACGGGAAGCCCCAAGCCTTGAGCGCGGATTTCTCCGGAAACTCCTTTATCGCTTGGGTTGAAAAGAAGGAAAAGGTCACGCTCTTCGGTTTTTCTGTGACATAGAAGAATCGATGAAAGACCCGCGGTTACCTCCAAAGGAGGGCTCAGGGTTTCCCTAAGAAAAGCCTTTACAGCTTCAGGGGCCGCCTTCAGATACGCAAGCTTGCCCCTGCCGATCTCATAAATCCTGCCTGTCCTCGGCGTCTCTTGGGGGAACCACTTTCTGAGAGTTCTTTCGGGCTCACCTGCCTCAGGTGGCCAGACGAAACTTGGAAGCCTCTTAAGCCAAACCACGATCCCACCCTTGCGGAGGAAGCTATCCAGAGCTCGCAGGACTCCCTTCCCGACGGCTGTTACAGGAGGAACCACAACCACCCGGAACCTCTCAGGCCCGATCCGCAGGTACACCTTCCTGCCCGCTGCCTCAGGAACGCTTTCTCTAAGCAGCTTGCTGTCTACAACGTCAAGGTCCCACCTACTCCAAAAGAGCTGATCCAGGAGTGCGTTGAAAACGTTCGCTGTTTCCGAAGCGTTTTCATTGCCTTCGTTTGTATGCTGCCAAGGCAGGCAGCCCTGGCCTTTCCCTCCTGTGCTGTCGGCCCAAAGGGATTCCGAAGGGTAATAAACCGCACAAGGAGCGCAATGAACTCCGGTTCTGTTGAAGAAACTCAGCCTGGAGCTTAGATCCGCGATCTTCCTGTAGTACTTCCAGTAAGGATTTTGCTCGAAAAAACTCGGAGGGCATTCGACCCTTGGATTCTCAACGGTTTGAAAAAACGCGTGAGGAACGAAATGGGTGACGCCCAAAACTCCAAGGGTGTTGTAACCGTTTCGTAGCATCCCCAGCGTGGCGTTCCAACCTCCGGCAAGGCCCAGGCACTCGCACAAAGCGCCGAGTTTTCCTTCAAGTTGGCCGACCGATATCGCGGTCTTTGCATTACGCGGGGGACAGATAGGCCCGAGGGCATCGAAGCCTGGAAGATCAAGCTCCCTTAAGAGTTCCATAAGCTGGGGAGCGTGGGCGTAAAAACGGATGTCTTCTTCAAAAACATGCCCTGTGAGGATCAGAGAGTGCTCCTTGCACCATTTGTGCACGGTCCCCAGGAACCCCTTTTTGAAAAGATCGGTAACCGTCTGCCAGTATGCAAGGCGTACAAAGGGCCCTTGCGAAAAGGATTCCTCCAAGAGGGCGGGCAAGAACGGAAGCAAGGGCTTGCCCCAGCTCTTCCGGTACTGCTCGGCAAAGCCTTCGGTCCAAGGGAAAGGCCCCGGAGAGGTTGTGCTTGCCTCGTCTGTAAAAACGCCGGGGATCAGGCTGCCGAAGTGTTTTCCAAAGCGCCTGTAGTACTGCTTGTGGGTCAGAGATAAGAACCGCCTTGCCGGCCGGGCGGAAAGATAATCGGTCATGGAGCAGCTTCCAATATCCAAGGGCGAAGGATTGCGTCCGAGGCATTGGAAAAACACAAGAATCTCCCAACTTCCTTCGCCCAACTTTCCCGACACGCTCTTTCCGTCAGGACTTATCTTGCCCCACGCTCTGAAAGGCTTTCCGTTTGAAGGGCTCGGCCGGAAAAATGCCGCCTTGATCTTTTCAAACCTCGCCATTCGCTTATCAGAGGGTGAGGGCCGGCAGATTGTAAGCTCCACCGGGCCCGAGACGACTTTTCTTACGTAATCCAAACCCCTCGGATAAAGCTCCGGCCGGCCGTCGGTTACCCTTCCTCCGGCTCCCCCGCTGGGCCAGTTGTATTCGTCGTAAAGCCAAATCCTCATGCCCAGTTTCTCAGCCTCTTTTATCACCCGCTCCACGCAGCGCCAAAAGGGCTCTTCCAAGTAAAAACGCCTGTCCATGCCGTAGCGGGGGTGGGGCATGGCGGCGTAAACCCCCTTCTCGGCCATTTCTTTGAGCTGCCGCCCCAGTTCTTCTGGACGGAGAGGACCGTTCCAAAACCAAAAAGGAATCTGGGTGCATGAACGGGGAGGATTACGCAGGCCTTGGAGAACCTCAGACGCCCGAAGGGAAGGCAAGCAGTTGCAGCAGAGAAACAAAAAGACCAAAACCACAAGTCTTTTCATGGCTTTTCCTCCTCTCTCTGAATATCCTCTTTCAGGAAAAGGCATTCGTCCAGTGCCAGAGACTTAACCCAGCTTGCAGGGGGCGCCTTTGCCGGCCGGGCGTTTTGAGACAAGCAAAGACATACGGCTTCCCTGAGAGCTATTGACAGCCTCAAGAGCTTGGCATATTCTCTGCAGGTTTGCGTTCTCTCGCACGCTTTCGGGCTGCGGGATCTTTTTCCGCCCGGCCGCGGGCGCTTTCTAAGGCTCTATGATTTCAAGGCCGGGGTTGATTACCTTCACCCGAGGCACGAAAGCTTTCTGCTCAGGCTGAAGCGCTACTCAAGTACTAAGCTTATGGAACCGCGCAACATGAAGATCATATCGGCGGCAGTTGGCCTCGCGCCCGCAAGGAAAGGAGGTACATTTACAAACTTATGCACTGTTGGGCCCCATTGGGCCCAGGGTTTAAGAGAAGCGAACGCGATGAGGCTTTCCTTTTCGCTTATCACTTGCTTTCCTTTTGGATTGTCACAGGCATCCCGCGCATTCGGGGCCGCGTAAGCTTCACCCTTACCTGTTCCTTTGAAAGCTCAGCGCCGAGTTCGAAACCTGTAGCTTTCCTCAACCTTTTCTACTCGGAGACGATCCTGCGCGAGAAGAAATAGGAGAGGTGCTGCTTAGCGGCACAGCGCCGGCCATGTCCGGCTACTTGACCGCCGCGCTCAGGCCTGTTAGGTTCGCTTAAGGCGCGTTGTGCCAAAAGCAGAAGGGAGGAGTCATGTGGAGCTTTCTTTTTCGGAGCTGTGTTCTTGCTGCGGGGCTGTGCTTTTGCTTTGGAGCTCTCGCAGACCAGCCGCGTGTCTTTGTCACCTTCTGGTTTGATACGGAGGATTATATCCTTCCTGCGTCTGATGATGCCGCAAAGCGGCTTGCTGAGATCTTCACCGAGCAGGGCGTTCGGGCTACGTTTAAGGTCGTCGGTGAAAAGGCACGGGTTCTCAAGCAGCGCGGCCGCTATGACGTGATCCGTGCGCTTTCGCGCCACGAGATCGGTTTCCACACGAACTTTCACAGCGTTCACCCAACGCCTGCTGAGTACGAGCGTCTCCTGGGGTGGGAAAGCGGGGTCCGGGAGTTCCTGCGGCGCGAGGGCCCGGGAGAAAGGGACGTACGCCGGATATTCGGAGTGGTTCCGGTGTGCTACGGACAGCCCGGTTCCTCGTGGGCGCCTCAGAGTTACCCTGCGCTTAGAACCTGGGGGATATCTTTATACCTTGACGAAACGCCGCATGTGGGGCTCAACGGCAAACCTTTTTGGTACTGCGGGGTGCTTAATGCACTTAACCTACGCGGCCATGTTACGCGTGCTGAGCTTGGAAGCGAAGAGGAACTTAAGGCCGGCTGCAGGCGTTTCGATGAGACGCTGGCAAAGACCCGTGCTGAAGGCGGCGGCCTTATAAGTATCTATTACCATCCATGTGAGTGGGTACACCTGCGGTTTTGGGATGCGGTGAATTTCGCCAGAGGGGCAAATCCCCCGCGCGCCGAATGGAAAGTGCCCCCTCGGAGGCCCCCTGGTGAAACCGAAAAGCGTTTTGCTCTTTTTGCAAGGTACCTTTCTTACGTCCGCAGCCGGCCGGGCGTTGAGCTTGTAACCGCGCGGGAGATTTCTGCGCTTTACGCTGATCACACCTACTTGCGACCTTTCACGCGTGCGGAGATCGGCAAGATCGCGCGCATGTTCGCGCGGGGAGAGATTACGTTTTGCACCTTTGGGGACCGGAGCACAAGCGCCGCTGAGAGCCTTTTCCTGCTGATTGATGCGGTTGCGAGTTTCGCGCGCAACGGCAAGCTGCCCGGGGAGCTTAAAGCGCGTTAT
>CAZGYL010000266.1:0-6988 GCA_964529985.1 uncultured Planctomycetia bacterium
CAAGCCCGAAGAGCTGATACCGCCCTCGCCCGGGCACCACAGGGAGTGGATCATAGCGGCGAAGACCGGAAAGCCTACGCTGTGCAACTTCGACTACTCAGGTGCACTGATTGAGCACAATCTGCTTGCGCTCGTCGCGTACCGATCGGGCGAAAAGCTCGCGTGGGATGCGTCCAACCTGAAAGCCACCAATTGCCCTGAGGCAGCCGTATACATCTATAAGAAGTACAGGAAGGGCTGGGTGCTTAACGGCTGAGAAATGCCCTTAAAGATAGCACCGCCTGTCATCGACAACGCGAAGTGTACACGCTGCGGGCTCTGCGTCCGGATCTGCCCGACTTTCGTTCTTAAGGCGGATCCGGGCGCAGTCCCGACCGTAGTCAATCCCAACTGGTGTATAGCGTGCGACCACTGCGGCGCCGCCTGCCCTGCAGGTGCAATAAGCTTCCAGGGAAGACCGCTCCGGGAACCCGACCAAGCTGCGGTAGAGCCCCGGCAGCTCCAGGAGCTTTTGAGAATGCGCCGTTCGGTGCGGCTCTACCGCCCGGATCCCGTTGATCGAGAGACGATCCTTGAGGTCCTTGAGGCAGGACGCCATTGCCCCACGGGCTCAAACAGGCAAAACGTCCGGTACCTTGTCTTCACCGATCGGAGCGAACTTGAAGAGCTCAGGCGCCGGGTCATTGATTTTTACGCCCGCCTGTTCCGGCGCGTAAGAACACCCCTCGGAGCACTTTCAATACGTCTTGCCGCGGGAAGTAAAACCCTCCAGATCCTCCGAGGCTACCTTCCGCTTGTTGAGCTCATCCGCCAAAGGTATGAGGCCGGTGAGGACAGGCTCTTCTTCCATGCGCCGGTTGTGATACTTGCGCATGCTGAATCCTGGGATACCTGTTCGGCGTTCAATTGTGCGGCGGCGCTCTTTGCCTGTTCGCTTAAAGCCCACACAATGGGCTTGGGAACCTGTTTCAACGGATTCCTCGAAGAAGCCGTGGTTCATGACCGGAGCCTGAAGAAATGGCTCGGAGTGCCTCGGGACCACAGGGTCTATGGTGCCATGACGATGGGCCGGAGCGCTGTTGAGTTCAAGCGCTGGGTCTATCGAAAGCCTCCTGAAGTGACGTGGCGCTGAACCGGATCTTCAACTTCCGGCAGGTGAGCTCATCCGTTCGAGCGCCAGGTAAAGGGCCTGAGTGCCCAGTTTGCCCCCTCCCGACTCCACCACTTTCTGGTAAAGCTCCTCTGCCAGCTTGAGGCCCGGGGTTGCGATCTTCATTCGACGGGCTTCCTTAAGCGCTATGCGGATATCTTTAAGAAAATGCTCTACATAGAATCCGGGCTTGAAATCGCCCCGCAGAGCCCGGGGCTGTAGATTACTGAGCGACCAACTGGCTGCGGCCCCCGAGCCGATCGATTGAAGTACCCGCTCGGGATCGAGACCCGAACGCTTCGCGTAGAGCAATGCTTCCATGACTCCGATCATTGTGGAGGCTATCACGATTTGGTTGCACATCTTTGTGTGCTGCCCGCTTCCGGCCGGACCTTGGTGCACAATGGTCTTTCCCATGGCCCGGAAAAGGGGCAACGCCTGCTGGAAAGCCTCTTGGTCGCCGCCCACCATGATTGAAAGAGTGGCGTTTCGCGCGCCTATGTCTCCGCCTGATACGGGCGCATCAAGAGCTGAAGCGCCTTTTGCCTTAGCTGCGTTGTAGATCTCAACGGCAAGGGCGGGCTCACTTGTCGTCATGTCGATGAGAACCGCTCCGGGCCGCACCGATTGCAGGATCCCTCGCCGCCCGAAATAAACCTCCCGCACGTCCGAAGGGAAACCCACAATGGTTATCACAAAATCGGCCTGAGCGGCTGTTCCGGCGGGATCCGGGGCCCAGCCCGTCCCTGCCTCAAGCACAGCTTTCGCCTTCTGAGGTGTGCGGTTGTACACGGTGAGGCGGTACCCGGCACGCAGCAGGTTCAACGCCATGCTGGAGCCCATAACCCCTGTACCCACAAAACCCACTGAGACCGATCCTGCGCTCTTGCCTTCCGCCATGAGGGCTCCTCCCTCCTTCTTGCGCAACCGTATGTACGCCGCCGAGCCGAATCAGTTTACCTGCAACATGTGACAGAAAAAAGTCCGCCTGCGCGCGACCGGGAGCCTTTTACTACCGGCAGCCGGAGGTGTAGAATAAGCAAGTTAGGACGGCAGACGCGGAAAGCGGTTCGGAACAAGCTGTTGCGCCGTTTGAACGGCAAAAAGGAGGTCGGCTATGAAAGGCACCACGAGACGGGATTTTATGAAAGGAGCCCTTTTGGGCGGCATTGCGGCCTCGGCATTCGCACGGAACATCATCGGGGCGAACGACGAAATCCGCGTAGGCGTAGTTGGCATCCACGGGCGCGGCGGCACGCATATCCGGGAATTTCGTAATATCCAAGGTGTACGTGTTGCCGCAATTTGCGATGTGGACCGCAAGGTGCTCGAGCAGAGGGCCCGCCAGGCGCCGGGAGCCGCCAAGTATGTCGACGTACGCAAGCTCCTTGAGGATGAGAGCATCGATGCGATCGCGATCGCCACTCCGAACCATACACATTCTCTTATCACCTACTGGGCCTGTGTCGCGGGCAAAGATGTATACGTTGAAAAACCCTGCAGCCACAATGTGTTTGAAGGCAGGAAGATCGTGGAGGCTGCAAGGAAATATAAATGCATCGTCCAGCACGGCACTCAGAGCCGCTCAAGTGAGGCATGGGCCCGCATGACCGCAGCTGCTCGAAGCGGCAAGTACGGGAAACTTGTGGTTGCCAAAGGCTACTGCTGCAAGCCGCGCTGGAGTATCGGCTGGCGTCCCTTCGCAGCACCGCCTCAGTATCTGGACTTCAACCTGTGGCTCGGTCCCGCGCCCGATCAGCCCTACCATGCAAACCTGGTGCATTACAACTGGCATTGGTTCTGGGACTTCGGCAACGGAGACATTGGAAACCAAGGCGTGCACCAGATGGATATCGCCCGGTGGGGAATCGGCAAAACCCTGCCGCGGGCCGTACTCAGCTTGGGCGGCCGCTATGTGAACGAGCCCGGTTTCAAAGATCAGGGCCAAACGCCGAACCAATTGGTCTCTATCTTCGACTACGGCGACTGCCTGCTTCTTTTTGAGACCCGCGGTCTGGTAGGCAAGAACAAGAAGTGGCCGCGCATGGTAACAAACGAATTCTACACCACCGAAGGCGTGATCAAGGACGGAAAATTCTTCCCCAAGAACGGCGGCAAGCCCCAGCCGATCGAGGTTGAAGCTCATGTGCAGCCCGGCGGGAACTTCCGCAACTTCATTACCTGCGTGCGCAGCCGCAAGCGCTCGGAACTGAACGCCGAGATTCTCGAGGGGCACCTCTCAAGCGCTCTGTGTCACCTGGGCAACATCTCCTACCGAATGGGTGTTGAGACCAAATTCGAGAAGCCCCAGAATCTTGACTTCAGCGACAACAAGATCGTCGGGGACAGCATCATGACGATGCTCGAGAATACCCGGGCCATCGGCGTGAACGTTCAGAACGCAACTCTCCGCGTGGGACCGAAGCTTTTCTTCGATCCTGAAAAGGAGAGGTTCATTGACAATCCCGCTGCGGACATGTTCCTCACAAGGGAATACCGCAAGCCTTTCGTGGTGCCTGAGAACGTCTGAAGCCCCAAACCCGAAGAAAACCCCGCCCCGGCTCCCTAGCCGCGGCGGGGTTTTCTTCTCTTGCGCTTAACACCTACCGTAGGAGGTATCCATGCATTCCACAACGCTGGTTTCGCTGCGATTCTTCAGAGTGGTTGCAGTTGCTTTTGCCGTTGTTCTTTGCGTTGGATCCGAAGGTGCCGACCTCTGGGAGCTTGCCCGCTCGCAGAGAGACAACCTACGCGTTGCGACCCTTTTTACAGCAGGCAACGTGCGCGATTTCCTCTCAACGGAAAAGGGTAGGGCGCAGGCCGCGGATTGGTGCAGAAAAACCGGCGTAACGCACGTGTTTATAGAAACCTACCGAAGCGGTTATCAGGCCGAGAAACGCACCCTTGCCGCTGCGCGGGATTATTTCAAGAGACTCGGCTTTGAGGTCTCGGGCTGCGTCACAACCACGCGGATAGGAAAGATCTCAACGGGCTGGAAGCTTATATCCTGCTACACCGATCCCGGGAGCCGTAGAAAACTTGCGGAGATTTTCGCTTTCACGGCCGGGCTTTTCGACACCATCATGATCGATGACTTTTTCTTTACAGACTGTAGCTGCAAGTCGTGCGTCAAAGCGCGGGGCAAGCGCAGCTGGGCGGCGTATCGCTGCGATCTAATGTGCGACGTTGCAAAAAGGGACGTCCTCGGGGCCGCACGCAGGGTCAATCCAAAGGTCAAGATCATACTGAAATACCCCCAGTGGTACGACAACTTTCACAACCGCGGATACGAGGTGGTCCGCGAAACGAAACTTTTCGATCTCATTTGGGTCGGTACGGAAACCCGCGACCCCGATTCCGTCAGGTGGGGCCGCAAAGCCCAGTACGAAGCTTACTTCATAATGCGCTGGCTCAGCCGAATCGGAGGCCCGAAGACAGGTGGCGGCTGGTTCGATCCCTACGGCACAAGCCCGCCTACGTATGTGGAGCAGGCACGCCAGACGGTTCTTGCAGGCGCGCGGGAAATGCTCCTTTTCTGCTACGGCTCACTACGGCAAAAGGAGCACGCCCGTAATGTGCCGCACCTGCGGCGCGAGCTGCCGCAGCTTTTTGTGCTGCGCAAGTGGATAGGGGAAGGCGGTGTGCGCGGAATCCCGGCGGTCAAGCCTCCGAACAGCCAGCCCGCCCCCGGCGAGTCCTATCTTTTTGACTGGATCGGGATGCTGGGGCTCCCCTTGGACCCCAGGCCCGACCTGCCCGAGCGGGCCGGGGCGCTTCTTGTAACCTCGCACCTGCGTTCCAAGTCGAATTGGCGCCGCGCCGTACGCTCCTACTTGGAGCGGGGTGCACCTGTTCTGGCAAGTAAAGCTGTCTTGAAGGAAGTGCAGGCGTTAAGCCGGGCCCCCGGTGCGGCAAAAGGAGCTGTGGTTCCGCTTACGTGGAAAGGCGACGTGCGCAGCATTATGGACATCCCGCAGCAAGAACTTGACAGGATGCGCAAAGTCCTTCTTAAGCCGCTCGGCCTTGCATTCCGGGCCCCGGGGCGCGTTGGCCTTTACCTTCCTGCGCCCGACGTCGTTGCAATCGAAAACTTCAGAGACGAACCTGCGGAGTTTGAGCTTGCTGACCGTGTCGCTTCCTTGAGGCCCCGAGAGCGTCTGGTCTTCCCGCCCGGTGCACAGGTCGAAGTGAGATTCCAAGGCGGAGCCTTGAGCGGCAAGCTTCCTGCTCGAACCCTGCTTGTTATACGCCGGGCGAAGCGCAAGTAGGCGACGGGCCTCAGCCCTCAAGCCGCCACGGTTCGCGCATCGGCCGCGATTTCAGGGCGTTTGCCTCTGGATCGTCAGGAAAGATTTCTCTGTCCGGATCCCATTTAAGAGGTCTGCCCAAGATCATCGCAATGTTCCCCAAGTGCGCCAGAGTGGAGCAGCGATGCCCCACTTCGACGGGGAAGTAAGGATCCCGGCGCGACTTGACGCAATCGAGAAAATCGCGGTGTTCGCCTCGCGGATTGGTGTAAAGACGGATATCGTTGGGTCCCGGCTTCCATTTGAGTATGTTGGGTGAACTGGCCTCCAAAGGCGCAGCAAAATGGCGGTTCCCCACCCAGCCTTCGGAGCCTATGAAACGCAGACTTGTGCCGCCTGACTGAACGTGCACAACAACACCGTTTGCATACCTGAGTTTCACGTCGTACTCAATAAAAGTGTTGTACATGCTTCCCTTGTCGACCTTACCGCGGCCTTCAACCTCAACAGGCCCGGTATGCTCGACATCGAGAGCCCACTGGACCGTATCGAGCTGGTGAGCTCCCCAGTCCGTTATCTGGCCGCCGGAGTAATCTCGTATCTCCCTCCAGTACCCGGGCTTGGTGCGGTTCGGCGTGTAGGGAGCATAAGGAGCGGGCCCCAGCCACATATCGTAGTCCAAATCCTCGGGCACAGGCGCCGGCTTTTCATTCGGGAAAGGTATGCCGGAAGGCAGCTTGACCTGAACGAGTCTTACCTTTCCTATAAGACCGTTCCTGACGATCTCGGCCATGCGGTGATAACAAGGCAGACTTCTGTCCTCGGTCGAAGTCTGAAAAACAGCTCTGTGGCTCCTGACCGTTTTGACAAGAAACCTGCCCTCTTCAATGGTAAGCGTGGGCTTCTCGCATATGACATCCTTTCCCGCACGGATCGAAAGCACCGAAAGCAGAACGTGCCAGTGGTCCGGCGTTGATATCATAATCGCATCGATGTCGCTGCGCTCAAGCACCCGCCTGAAGTCCGTCACCGCCATACAACCCGGGCCTTTGTAATGCTTCTCCACCATGGACTTGGCGCGCAGCGCTCTGCTCTTGAAGACATCGCATACCGCAAGCACTTGGGCGTCAGGCTGCGCAAGGAACATCCTCAGGTTGCGGTTCACCCCGTGGTTCCCCACTCCTATCATGCCTATTGTGATCCTGTTGCTGGGCGCTCCCTGGCCGCGGAGAACCCCGCGCGCGACAACCGGAAACGCCGCGGCGCTTCCAAGAAAAACACGGCGCGAAAAAAGAGCGCATTTCTTTCTGCGTCCGCCTTCAATGCACCGTTTCATGATCACCTCCACGCTTTCAAACCGGCCTGCAGCCGAAAAGTCTTATCAATAAGGGAGCTTTTCGGGCAAGACATGCACTCCCGTTGTGGCGACGAACCTCCGGCCGTACCACCTGTAGGTCAACTCAACAAAGTACGCGGTCCACCCTTTCTCCGGCACCTCTGCTTTCCCCACGTAAGTGCCGTCGGCAGAGGGCTCAAGCTGCTTCGGCTTCCAGGCCTTACCTATAGTCTGAAGCCTGAAGTCCCGCGCTTC
>CAZGYL010000267.1:0-6954 GCA_964529985.1 uncultured Planctomycetia bacterium
CCATGGGGGGCGATATGGCGTCGATTTTTTGGGACGTAGGAAGGGCATTCGGGAAGGTGAGGGAGGAAACTCGCCAGGTACATGAGGATAGTGTCTTTTCGGCGCAGAAATCCGTCTCGAAGGGCCTGGGCAGTTGAGCAACCCGGGGCCTCAGGGCAGGCGGAAGTCGGCCAGAAGGGAGACGGTACGGCGCTCCTGCGTGCAAAGGGGGCGCAGTATGGGGATCACAACCGCCCCCTTCCTCCCTGGAAGGAGGCACTGGCGGTCATACCACCCATGGATTCGAAGCTTGTGGGGTTCGGCGCACCAGAGGCACTTACGGGTCTCGGAGGTCAGAAGACACATGGGATCTCCCAGATAGCTATTGACACCTTCTGGGGCTTGGCATATTCTCTGCGTTGTTTGTGCCTCTCGCATGCCTTCGGGCTGCGGGAGTTTTTTACTGGTTTGACTCACTTTCTGCAGGGGCCAGAGGGGAAGAGGCACAGAGGGAAGAATGAAAACATAGGGCCGGGTCGCCGGCATTTATCGCGGCTTTCTACAGCAGCAGGAACTTGCACAGTAGTTCACCGTTCGGGCTTTCTGCTCTGAGCCCATCCTTTTGGGCATGGTTTCCCATACCGGCTCAATCACCACCTCTGCGTGAGATCGGAAAAAGCGAAACGGCCGCCTCGCGCAGCCAGCCAACCGGCTCGCTCCTTGCTGTCGGGTTTGTGAAACGCCGAAATCCGAGGTCAAGTCGTCGGGCAGCAAGGCGTGGATGGTATGGAAAGTTCCAATTTTTCAATCGCCGAAGGCTTATGCCGAGCGGATCCTGGGCAGTTTTTCGAGTGCATGGGCTACGGTGCTCTTGACTTCCTTCTCAATGTTTTCGGAAAAAGGCCCGGGCAGGTGCTTCTGGGCGCGGCTGCCTTCGTAGCCGCCTTCGCGCACGATCCGTGCGTCGCCGATATAAGCAGACACGTCATTCACGTAACCAATGACCATCGCCTCCGTGGTGTGGGCCATGGCCCGCAGCTTCGGGCCCCAAGGACTACACGGTTCGCCTTCCAGAGCGAAAACTGTCAGCCGGTCGCCCAAGCGCCATATCTGCACATCGTAGCGGAAACTGCCCCTGGTGTCCGGCAAGGCGACCTGCTGGCGCGCAAGCCACGTGTACGGGTCCCGGCGCACGCCGGTCAAGGCCACCCGCTCGATCTCGTCCCGCGACCACCGTTGGCCGTAGCTGAGCTGGCCGGTGGCATGCGCGGCGGCGAATGTCCCCGCAAGCTCGCTCAAGTTGTTTTTCGCCAAGAACCCGAGGGCCGCCCCGGCCAGCTTCTCACCCGCCTCCTTCGACCGCTCCGGGCTGGCTGCAAAAACCAGTTTGCCCGTTTTCGGATCCTTGTATGCGACTTTGGCATCGCCGCCGCAGCCTTGCACAAAAACCGCCTTGGTGTCCGCCAAGCGAGAAGCGATGCAGCCGCGCATCGCGCCCGGATAGTCGGGCGACCATTTCTCGATCGCGCCCGAGCTGGTCGGGTGGCAGGCGTGGCCCACGACGATAATCTGCCTGGGCGACCCCTCGCGGCGAATGCGCAGAATGGGCGTGTGTCCGTCAAAGAAGCCGTTCGGATTTGGCCGCATCAGGAACTCGCCGTTCACAAGAAGCCGGCGGTTGCAACCGATACCGCGATAGTCGAAGGATCCGTACTCGACCGTAGCAGGCGACAGACTCTCTATGGCGCGATCCACGGCCGCTAGGATCTGTTCTTCCATCCACGCCATATACCAGACGTTCGGCGCGCCGGCCGCGAAAGCGGTCCGGAACTTCACGCACGGGCCCCAATGCGTATGTGATGCCGTCTGGATGATCGCTTCAGGCGGCACGCCATGCTTCCGCTGGATCGACCAGCAGAGGGCCCTGGTGTTGACGCGATCGAATCCTGCGTTGTCCACGGCGATGAGCAGCGCTAGGCTCCCATGCTCGTCGCGCAGCGCTACAACCTGTGCGATTAGCGGAGCGAGGGCACCCTTGGCATAACGCTCGCGCCCGAAACCGTGCATATGTACGTACCCGCGCCGCGGCGTGATGTCCACTTCGCCGTAGCCAACAGCCCAGGGTGCCTGCCCCTGACCAGCCAGCGAGGAGTCTCGCACCGCGGGCCCGACCATTATCCCGATGGAACCCAGCATCTGACGTCGCGAAAGTCGGGGCATGATCTACCTCCCATGAAAAAACTCACCAAGTACCACCCCGCTTTTCCACGGTGACGTGCAAATGTGCGGAGGCCTTCACTCCTTGTTCGTTGGTTCGCTCGATGCGGACCAAATAGTGACCCGACTTGCGGAACCGATGGACCAGTCGAACGTATCCTTCCTTGTTGTGGGGTTTGAGGCAGCCGTCCGAGCGAGTGAAAACAGGCGGTGACCCGTCGCCGAAGTCCCAGCGCTCGCGGCCTGCGCTCATACGGAAGGCTCGCGCCAGGAATATGACGGGGTCGCCCGGCTTGATATCCCAAGTGGGGAAATAAGCCGCATCGAGAACAGGAGGCCAATGATCCGGCTCAGAGCGGCCCAAAACGATGACAAAGGTTGAGTCGTAGTCGACCCGGCCGGCAGCGTCGGTCACTTTCAGCACTTCGCTATAGCAGCCGGGCTGCGTGTAGGTATGCACGGTCCGCGGACTGGTCGCCCTGCTGCCGTCGCTCAAGATCCACTCGTAGCGGACGATCCGGCCCTCTGCGCTCCACGACCGGCTGCCGTCAAGTACCACTTTCTCGCCGACGAACGCATGCTGCCTCGGCCGAGCCACCGCGATCAGCTTCGGCTTGTACTGCCGCTGGTAGGCTTCCCACAGAAAAGCATAGGCCTCTTCCGTGCCCCAGCGGCCCGACGGCTGCCGGCTCTTGATCTCAAAATGCAAGTGTGCCCATCCGCCGCTTGGCCCTTCTTTGCCCAGCCGGCCGATAGTCTGGCCCCGCTTGACCCTCCGCCCCGGCAACACGTCCACAGCGATTATCTGAAGGTGGCTGTAACGGTAGTACCAGCCGCGATCGTCCAGGACGTACACCACGTCATAGCGAGGCCTCACCGGAGTGCGCTCATAACCCGCCAGAACTTTCTCGCCGGAGGAGACCACCAGCCCGTCGGTCGCAGCCACCACTTCCACCAATCCTTCCGCACCGCCAATATCGAGGCCCGCATGGTAGTACAATTTGCCGTGCGGCCGTGGACTGACAGGCTCATTGGCCATACACGTGGTGGCCGCGAACCACCGCTGTTTGACGGGATAGACGAATGTGTCGGGTGCCAACAAGGGTGAGTCCGCCGGCCAGAGCCGCAAGCGAGCGTCCTTCTCCAGTGCCCAATGGTCGATATGGCTGTTCTTGGTAGGCCCCCTGGTTATCGGGCAATCAATACGCACGGGACCAACCCGTGCGGGTAAGTGGTAGAGTGCCGAGTTGAGTATTGCCACACGGCCGTTAATCTCCACTTGCACATGCGCTTCACGAACAGCGTTCAGCACGCTATCTCGGGACTCCTCCAGGCCAAGCAGTTTGACCCGCACCTTGGTTCCGTTCGATAGCTCAACCACCCGCTGCTCGCCTATATTCAGGTCCACGCAGCGCCGAAGCGGCATGCGCGTCGGCTTCGTCGGCCCACTCGTAGAGGCCAGCGCGTGCCAAAGCGCCAAGATCGCAAGTACAATAGATCCCAAAACACGCATAGCTCTCACCCTTACAATCATTGAACCACAATGGCTACCGGGTCGGCACAAGTTGTCCTGATGCAACATTGACCTGGGATAGTCACGGCAAGCTCCCTATCGCAGTACAATCCTCCCTTGCCCTTGGGGGCACGTGAATGTGATCATGTCCGATTCCTTGCGAAAAACAAGTTGATGCGGCTTGTACCGCCGCCTCAGCTCGTCGGTCCAGACCCAAATCCAATCGTCTGGGAGCGGCTCGTAATTTAGCGAGCTCGGGGTGAAGTGGCACCGCACGGTGATCCCGGTCGGCTCGGGCAGCTCCACGTGTCCCTCGACCTTGTCGTTGGCGAAATGGAATGCCGCATGCGGGGCCTCGCTATCCAGTGAGCAAAGGAGCTTGTTGTGCCAGAGGAGCCGGCGGCCGCGCACGATCAAGAAGGTTTCAACGCGGCCGGCGCTTTGACGCAGGAAACAGATACCTGCGTCGGTGCATACGTTTGCGAATCGGACTGGGCCGTTTCCCACCGCGACGAAATCGGTAACGCCGGCCAGGCTGAGTTTCATTGCCGCACCGTGGCCTTCCACGGGGATTGGCTCCGCGAGTCGCTGCGGCTCAACCTCCGCGTAGCGGGCCAGCAGCGCGGCGATGGAAAACACTCCCTCGCCACGCCGTTTGAAACGCACAACCGGGTGGTCCACCTCGTATGCCAGGCTCCTCATGTTGTGTATACCCCAGGTGCGCTCCACACGCAGCTTTTCCGGCTCCGGCGAAAGCACGATTCGCAATTCAACGCCGCGTTTCTTGATTGGGACCGTGACCCTCTTCCTCGTCCGGGGATCAAACTTCTCATAGCTGTCCGGCACGGTCCGCCCCTTGGCGTACCAAAGGTACGGATCTATTTCCCAAGTCGGTATGGCGGTCGTCCGCCAAGTGATCGCCCCCCCCGGATATTCGCCTTCGGGGACCGAGGGCGACATCCAATGCGGCTTCTCCTCTGAGCCCATCTCGAAAACGACCCTGTCGGCCATATCGCGCGACCACGGCACCTCACGCTCTCCGACGGAAAGCTGGCCGATCACATGACCGGGAATGTAGAGCGGATCGCGGCCCACGCCACGCAGCGCCAGCAGTCGCTCGTCCAGCGGTCGGCCCAGCGACTTGTCGCGCCGGGTGGGCACGATATTGAGACTCGATAGGTGAAAGAGCCATTCGTATGTGTGTGCCGAGTCGCTAGCCAGCGAGTCGATAACGAGAAAATATTGCTTCTGCGGATACAAGATCATGCGCCGCCAAGTAACCGGAGGCGTAACGGCGATCGGGTGGGCGTAATCCTTCTCCGGATGCTCGCGCCAGCTGATTCGCATCTCCGCATCGGCCAGCTCCAGCCACGGCTCGATCATCCACGAGCGCAGATATGCAGGGTTGACGAACCGGCGAATGCCTTTCACGGCCCCCGTTCCGTCGACAAGCACAACGTTGTGCCCCGCAGCGCCGGTCGGGCCGTAGCCGAAGGTGCGACCGCGCACCTCACCGCCATCGGACAACAAGTAATCGCCCCGCGAATAGAGCTGGAAACTCAGGTTGTCGTGGTGCAGGTATTCCCGGGCACGAGGAATGTAATAGTTGCTGAATTTGAACAGCAGCCAGTCGGCGTCAACATCCCATGAGTTGCGGAAGGCTGCGTGTTCGGCAGCAGCACTGATAAACGTTGTCCAGGCGGGCGGCTCGCCGTTCCAGTGCAGCAAGGGAAGCGCGAACAAGACGTCTGTGCCCAGCAGGTGCATGTCGAAGCGGGCAGGCGGAAAGCGTTCCAGATAGTGCAAATGTGCCTGGCGCTCCGGCTCACTCAAAAGGTGCAGCACTGCTCGTGTGTAGAACCATCGCCGGCCGTCGCCGATGTCCGCGCAGGAGCCCTGGCCGTTGGGCATCTGCTCCCAGAGCTGGCGGCCATTCACGTATTTTCTCGCCAGCGGAAAATCATCGAGCATGTTTCGCCCGAACACCTGGCTGTAGACGACGCACCACGTGACAAGTTCGTCGGCCCATTCGAACCGGTAACCGCCGCGGCGATCGTAGCCGCCGAGGTTGGCAGTGCGGTTCAGCCCAGCGCGGCGCTGGTGCTCTTGCATTGGCACACGGCCGAGCAACTTTTCATAGCCGGCGCTGGGGGTCGCCTCTTTCGGCTGGTACGGGTTGGAAACGAGAAGGTAAGTTGTGGCGCCGCGCAGCCAGTCTTCCGGCCCGCTTTCAAGCCTACCGCTATAGTCCGCCACGAGACATGCCACCACGCCAAGTGCCAGGCTTGCAGCGACGTGATGCCACACGTTATCCAGCTCCGGCAGTGCCCGGTAGATAGCGTCGGCTTCGCGTGCCAGCGCCGCTTCTATCTGACGCCGTTGCTCGGGGCTGAGCGTCTCGGCCACATAATCGTAGGCAAATGCATAGTCGGCCACGGCACAAAAGTTGTATGCAGGCAGCTCGACTTTGCGCCCGGCGCCAATATGCGTGAGCGCCACGAGACACTTGCCGCGGTACTTCGCCTCGCGCGTCAAGAGCCAAGCAAACGCCAGAGCGCGAGCCGCTCGGGCCTTGTCCATCTCGCACGCCTGCGGGTCGCCAAAATCCTTCTTCATATAGATCCGGTCAACGGCGGGCACGAGAGCGCGAACGGCTGCGGCGCGGCGCGCTGGATCCTTCCATCCGGGCGCCTTGCGCACGTCCTCAAAGAGAAGGCGGGGATGCCCCAGCGACATGCTCTTCAGGTAGTGCAGGAGCACGTCAGCCGACGGCGGCGCTTCCACTCGCGGCGCTGCTGCCGCACCGCTCTGCGGGGACGATCCGCCAGACACCACCAGCCACACAGCCGCCGGTACCGAAGAAACAGTCCAAGGGACCGCCACCGTCGATCCTCCCATGAAGAGAGCCATGTCAAGAGGCCACCAAGTGGGCCTTTTCTATTCCACGCCTGTGCGTGGAGTACGACCACTCTCCCATGCGTGCTGGAGCCTAGAGCTGCACACCGCCCCGCCGATAAGAGGGATGCGCCCATTCTCCTTTTCGCGCCTTTATGGCGAGGCGGGTGTAGGGGCTGCTTCCACCGAAATTCCACGCACGCTTTCGGACCTCTTCTCCGGCCTCCTCACTCTTTCTGCTTTAGGGCGCTTGCTTGCCGACTCTGCTCGGAGAACCTAATAGCGATGGTACTCAAGTTGACTGGGTTTTGGGGGCCATGATGTGCAATTTTTGCTCAACAGAAAAAGGC
>CAZGYL010000268.1:0-6950 GCA_964529985.1 uncultured Planctomycetia bacterium
CTGAATGGCATCCAAAGGAGCACCTTTTCCTTGCCGGACGGCCCCACCCAGTAAAAGGGCTTGTTCTCCCACGTCACAAGCAATGTGCCGATGCGGTCAAAATAATTGGGGGCGGCGGAGAGGTACTTTATTCCCGCCTGCGAGAGAGCCGTAACGGTTCCCCAAGTATACCCGGGCACATCGCTTATCATGGCTGCGTCAATCGGTGCTCCGGTAAGTCGCCTGAACCGCTCGGCGACGCTGCAGAGTCTGAGCAGCTCCTCCGGCCGGCAGAGGCCTGTAAGCTCGTTAAGGTAAAGCCCGCAAAGCTCCACCCAGCCGCGCTTCACGGCCTCGATCAATTGCCTTCGCTCTGAAGGTCCCAGCCGGCGCATATACAGGTCGGCGGCCCAAAGCACCTCAACGTTCCAGACAAATCTCGCACCGGGAGGATAAGCTGCGGTTGCCCTTGCATAAGCTATTCCTTGAAGCAGGTTGTCGATCTGCTTGTCCTCTACAGCGGCCTGGGGTTCCGTGTAGCCTATATCCGTATGCGAGTGAGGAAGCACATAAACCGTAAGGCGCCTGAGGGGCTCCAAGCTCAAAGTTCTTGCAGCAAGGAGATCGCCTTTCCAGCGCAGCGAAAGTGGAATGTCGGTTTTCTCCTTTACAGCGGGCATGCGGAAAGAGACGGAATGCCTGCCGAATGAAAGGCGTACGCGCTTTGGCGGAAGCCCGCTGAAAGTAAGCTCAGCTTCGAGCTGGAGG
Source organism: uncultured Planctomycetia bacterium (assembly GCA_964529985.1). GTDB lineage: Bacteria > Planctomycetota > UBA8108 > UBA8890 > UBA8898 > CAZGYL01. Next base: position 748 of record CAZGYL010000268.1, read on the forward strand.
CAGTAAGGGTAGTAGATCTTTACTTCAACAGGCATCAGGTCGACCGGTTCGGCACGCTCTGCAATCTGTCCGCCTTTTATCGATATCTCAATCGAAGAACCGAGTTTTTCAGGCGCCCCTTGCTTGAAAAAGGCTATTTCGGCTCCTCCGACCGTTGAGTAGCGGCTTCCAAGGCGCACAACCTGCCAGCGGACTCGTTTGGCCCGCACCTTGCGCGGAAAGCAGAAGAAGGTCTCAGCGCCGGACTTGTTTACATGTTTTACTTCAAAAGAGGCTGTAAGCTCCCCTTTTTCGTTGAAGAGCTTGAGGCGCGAGGCTGCAACCGTTGCAGGATCGTTGCGCTGCCTGTGCATGAAGCCGCCCAGGACTTCCGGGCGCTCGAACTCGAACAGAACGAATGTCCCGGTTCCAAGAGACTTTGATGAATATTCGGTTTTGACCTTGCCGTCGACCAGATTCCCGGGGCTGTATCTGCCGCCCGGGTATTGTTCCGCCGCGCTTACGACCCGAACGCCCTGAACAGGACGAAGAGACTGGACCTCAGGCAAGAGAGCAAAAGATGGAAAGAGAAACAAAAGTCCCGTCAAGTGCGCCATAGGTTTCTCCTTCTAAGTAAAACCGCCCTGCAGTCCCGATATTATGCCCTATGTTTACAGCAGGAGAAACCCATCGGCGAGGCGGTCCGGAAAACCCAGAATGCCGTTGCGCTTGTGCAAACGTGCGATTTCAGCCATGATAGCGTTTTGCCGGGCGGCTCATTACGATGCGGTGTTGGAGAGATACCATGATACCGTGCTTATGCAGATCTTTGTTGAACCTTATTGTTTTTGGGCTGGTGATAGGGCAGGCGGCATGCGTATGGGGTGCGACTTTCCGGGAGCCTTGGGACAGCGTTTACAGGGGCGCCGGGGCGACGGGCAGGCACGTTGTCGCCCTTTGGTCGTTTGACGGACCGGACCCTTCAGCCGATGTCTCCGGAAACGGTCATGCAGCCGTGCTTCAGGCTGCCCGAATCGTCCCGGAAGGACGTTTCGGCGGCGCTCTGCGTTGCTTTCCGGGCTGGCCGGTTGAAGACAAGCGGCACCGGGCGCTTGTAAAGAATCACCCGGATCTTTCTCCCTCCGGCGCTTTTACTTTGGAGATGTGGTTGAATCCCGATCCTGCTTTCAAAGGCTATGGGGAAGCTTTTCTGATCGACAAGAAATACGTTGCGCACACCGACTACCAGCTCATTCTCAAAGCAGAGGACCGAAGTGGGAAGAGGCGGCTTCAGGCCGCCCTGGGTTTCGGCGGCCGCTCGGTCTCATGGTACTCCGAGGCGCTCGAGTTTAAGGTCGGTCGCTGGTATCACGTGGCCTTTGCTTACGACGGGAAAGGGACCGGGCGTTTCTTCGTGAACGGCAGGCTCTGCGGGGAAAAGCAGGTGGAAGGCCTCCTTGGTATTCAACCCGGAGGGCATCCGCTTTCGATCGGCGATCGCCTCGGAAGCTACTATCATGGTTTCCCGGGCCGGATAGATCAGGTGCGGATTTGCCGAGGAGCCCTTGAGTTTCGAGTCGGGCGCATTGAGCGCGTTTCAGACCGCCGTGCGTTCTTGAGGTTTGAAAAACAGGCGTCTCTGCGTTTCATGGTAAGAAACCTGACGCGGGGCGTGTGGCGCAAGGCGACTTTAAGTTGGCATTTGGAAGGAACCGCCGACCGTAAGGAGATTCTTTCAGATCTCAAAGGAGGAAAAGCGCGGGAGCTCAGCTACTTGGTGGATACGCGCCTGCGGCCCGATGAGTATCCGTTGACGTGTCGGTTGGAAATTGCAGGCCGCAAGCAGGAGGCGATATCATGTAGTTTCTCATTTACAATCGTACCCCGGAGGCCGCCTGATCAAATGCCTGTTGTGATGTGGGGTGCGGGTCTCCGGGAAATTGAGCGCTTAAAGAAGATAGGCTTTACATATGCACTTGGCATAGGAGCTGACTACGGCAAGATCTGGTCGGCGGGTAAACCTGTTTCCGCTGCAAGCGCTGAGAAAGTCGCTGAGACCAGGAGGGCGTTGGACAGGGCGTTGGTCTCGGGAGTTACCTTTGCAGCTTCGCTTTCGCCGGGAAGCTACCTGAGGAATCGAAAGGAATTCCTGAGGGTCGGCAGGGACGGCAATCCTTATAAAGGGCGGGCTGATATCTGCGGGCTTTTCCCTGAGATCGCCGATTTCTGCTACAACGTCGGTGCTTCTGTAGCTCAAACCTACGGGGATCTTCCGGCATTCGGCGCTGCTTTACTCCACACCGAGGTGCGTGATGCAGCACGCCCTTGCTTTCACCCGCATGATTTTGCAGCCTTCCGTCGTGATTGCGGGATCGATATTCCCCGCGCGGTTGTTTCGAGGTGGGGCGTTGATTATCACCGCCTCAACGGGTTTCCTCCAAACCGTGTCGTCCCCGACGACGACCCGATTTACGTTTATTACCGCTGGTACTGGAAGAAAGGCGACGGCTGGAACGGGCTTACAGCGGCCTTGCTCCGGGGTTTGAAAACAATGGGGCGGGAGGATTTCTGGACATGGCATGATCCTGCTGTGCGTACGGCGAGCGTTTACGGTTCCGGGAACGGTGTGGAGGTGATCTCTCAGTGGACGTACAGCTATCCCGATCCGATCCGGATCGCCGTTGCCACCGAGGAACTCCTGGCCATGGCGCGGGGTGGGCCTCCCGGCCGGAAAGTTATGAAGATGACCCAGATCATCTGGTACCGCTCGCAAACGGCGCCCAAGCCGCAGCCTTCCGGACCCCGGCCGGCGTGGAGGGCACGTTGGGAACGGGAAGAGCCCGATGCGCGTTTTATAACGATTGCACCGATTCACCTGCGTGAAGCCTTCTGGACCAAGATCGCCCGGCCCATAAAAGGGATTATGTACCACGGCTGGCAGTCGGTTGTACCTACGGATTCTCCGAGCAGTTACAGGTACACACATCCCGAAACTCAGCATGAGCTCAGGCGGCTGATAGATACCGTGGTGCGCCCGCTGGGACCGGTGCTGCTTCACGTGGAGGGGATTCAAAGTGATGTGGCCTACTACGAGAGTTTTGCAGCGCAAGTGTTCGCCGGACGAGGCACCTACGGGTGGAGCGGCAAATGGCTGGGAGACGGCTACCAAGTTGCAATGTGGTCGGGCCTTCAACCTGAGATCATCTACGACGAAACAATCACAGGCCGGGGGCTTAAGCGGTACAAAATCCTTTTCATGCTCGATTGCGACGTAGTTACCGAATCGGTGCTTGCTGCGGTTAAGCGCTTCAGGAAACGCGGCGGGATCATCATCGGGGACAATAGGCTTACTCCGGCAATCGATCCGGATATACGACTTCCGGTATACAAGAGAAAGGGCAAGGCGGCTGAAGACAAGGCTGCGCTGCTTCAGATCGCCTCTCAACTTAGGCGAGAACTTGAGGGTCGATACGAGCGGTACGTTGATTCCTCGAACCCGGAGGTCATTCCCTACAGGCGGCGGTACGCGGAAAGTGATTACATCTTCTTGGTAAACGATCACAGAGAGTACGGGCGGTATGTCGGTCACCACGGTCTTGTCATGGAAAACGGACTTCCGTCCCGCGCGACCGTGACTGTGGCGAGGCCCGAAGGGGTTGTCTATGATTTGGTAAGTGGCCGCCGGGTGGAGGTGCGGCGCTCAGGCGGACGGCTTTCCCTGGATGTGGAACTCGGCCCGGGAGAGGGCAGACTTTTTCTTGTTACTCCAAAGCCTATAGACCGCGTGGTGATTGACGCTCCCGGTGAGGTATCAGCCGGTGAATCGGTCAGAGTGACGGTCACTGTGCTCGGGAAAGACGGCCTTCCCGTTGAAGCCGTTATACCTCTGAGGGTGGATATCGAGGACTCAGAATGCAGGCAGGCGGAATTCAGCGGGTGGTGGGCGGCCGTCCGCGGGCGGGTTGAGATCAAGCTGGACATCGCGCCGAATGATCCCGCCGGCCTTTGGCGGATCAGTGCTTCGGAGCTTGCTTCAGGAAGGAAGGCCGCACACTTCTTCAGGGTGAGAAAGACCTAAAAAACAGCCGTTTTCGCCTTCAACGGCAGGTAATGGTAGTAAAGGCGCTTGCCTCTGAGGTGTACGACCATAAACCCCGAAGGATCAGGGCCGAGGGGTTTCCCCACGGGCCCTACCGTAACGATAGGTATGGATCCGAACGAGGTTACGTTGTTTCGGTGGTGGTGTCCTGTAAAAACCGCACGCACTCCGCCCTGCTTGAGAAGTTCCAGCAAGCGATTTCTTCTTTGTTTAGGTAAAACGGTGTAGGCATCCTTTTCGTCAGGTGATTTCATGAAGGGAGGGTGGTGGAGGAATACGGCGGAGAAAGGCGCTCTCTTGTCCTTGAGAAGTTCCGAAGACAGCCACCGCCATTGATCTTCCGCTTCCGCCTGAAGATCGGTCGGATCGAAAAGCAAAGGGCTGTTGAGTACCAAGAAACGATAGGAGCTGTGGGAAAAGCAATAACGGTCCTTCCCGAAGCGCCGCCTGTACCAGTCGAGGTTTTTCCGCGTGGGGGTGTTTCCGATGTCATGGTTCCCCGGGACCCAGTAAACCGGCGCCTTTATGCGTGAGGCCATTTTTAAAAGGACGTCTGCCTGCGTATCGTCGGCAGGCCTGTTTACCAGATCTCCGCACACAACGACAAACGCGGGATTAATGAGGTTGAGGAGCTCAACCGCCCGTTCGAATCGCTCTTCCTCCCAAGCTGTTTCGGCGTTGTCGGAAAACATGCCGAACTGAGGATCAGCCATGACTACGAACGTAAGCGGCTTTTCCGGACCAAGGCCCGCGGCGGCACCGCTTACAGGCTGAATGCCGAACACCAAAAGCAAAAGACACTTTCTCACGAATCGGCCTCCTTTCATATCGTTCTTTTTTTCGCGCCTCTCTTACGGACAGTTATACCTTTTCGATTCCAGGCGTTCCAGAGGCCGTTGCACCCGGAGGCGCATGTGGAAGCAAAATTACCTTTTATAGGAGAAAATTCGGAAGAATTGGTTCACTGGAGACCGAGTGTCCCCAGGGCCGGGGTTGAGGTGCGCGTCTGAGATTAAGTCTGCCCCCAGCGCTTCGCGGCGTCAGCGCTATCGGAATTGTGAGGACCTCTTTCAGCCCGGATCAGGCACCGCGATCTTGTACCCAGCGGCTTCCGAGAGGGGGTAGCTTGCCATCCGGCCGGCACTTGGCTACCGTAGGCTTGTACGGTGAGTGCAGTTTGTTTTTGCCCACTGCTTCCTTTAGTCCTTATTTGTGAAGGTTTGTCCCGTGGCTACGATACGGCATCGTTTTGCGGCTTTTACCTTTCTGCTCGCCTTGCCGGCGATTTCCCAGAACCTGCAGGCCGGCCATGCGGCGGCCGCTGACTCGGCGCGGAATGTTGTTTCTCTCAACGGCCCCTGGGAGATCGTCTTCGACCCGAAAAACGAAGGCCGCCGGGCCGACTGGTTTCACGATGCGAACTTTCCGCAAGATCGTGCAAGAACGATAAACGTGCCCTGTTGCTGGGAGCTGGTGGAGAAAGACTACGAGGGCGTGGCTTTCTATCGCCGCAAGTTCACCGTGCCTGCCGATTGGGAAGGGAAAATCGTCCGCCTGAAGTTCGATGCGGTCAATTTTCAGGCAGAAGTGTGGGTTAATGATCAAGCCGTGGGGTTCCACGAAGGTGGATTCACTCCCTTTACGCTTCGGGTTGATCCGGCGCTTAAGCCCGGCCGGCAGAACACGATCATCGTCCGTGTATTGGGGCCTATCTTGCTTGAGCAGAAGCGGATCGAAGGCATCGGGCCGATGGAAACGCCACAGTGGCGCGGGGCCATTGCGGGAGGAATCTGGCAACCGGTTCGCCTGATCGCTACCGGTCCCACCTACGTGCGGGACGTTTTTATCGAACCGTGCTTGGCCGACGACTCAGCCACTTTTCACCTTGAACTGAGGAACGACGGGAAACATTCCGCACCGACCGAGGTAGCAGTGACGGTCCGTTCCGCAGCGGCTGGAGCCGGCGATCAGCCGGTGGCGGAGATAAAAAAGAACCTGACGCTTGTACCCGGCACAACCAAGGCGAGCTGGAAACTGCTCATTCCGAGCGCCCGCTACTGGTCGCCCGACGACCCGTTCCTTTATCAGGCCGAAGTTTCGCTCACAAGCGAGGGGGTGGTTTCCG
>CAZGYL010000269.1:0-6927 GCA_964529985.1 uncultured Planctomycetia bacterium
GAACTGCTTGAGCATTTCCGCCTTGCCACGGTCGGCGTGAGTGACTTTGGACTCGATGCGCTTTATGTTTTGCCCGGCGGGGAGGTTTGGTTCTCAACAGAAACAGACTTTGAAGACCGGCTGCTGGGCGTCGTCCGCCACGGAGATCTGCTTTCAGACCGCGGCTGGATCGTTGCCCGGAATAAGCAACTAATGGCACCTTTCGGGCCTCTTGAAGAGCTTGTCGATTTCGGACTCGATGCTCTGAACATCTGCGACGGCAAAGTGGTGACCGCATACGGCCACCTGACCAGAGAGCTTGAAGGCTGCCTGCTTCTTAAAACCACCACCGGCAAGTATTACCTCCTTGAGAACTACGGGCGGTTCGCAGAAGGGGATTCGGTCTGGGTACGGGGATACCTGGATACATCCTGTGTCTCTGTCTGCCAGGTTCCTTGTCTCAGGGACAACGCTATAGAGGCGGCCATGATCGCGGTGTGCGGCACGATCCGTGCTTTCGGGCGTTGCATGCTCTTCAACCCGGAAGGCATGTGGCAACTTTACGTCCTCGACAACTACGGCGATTTCGGCCCGGGAGATCGAGTGAAGGTCACTGGTATCGTAAGCGACTTTTGCGCCATGCCGCCCGAATGTGAAGGCCCGATTCCGATAAGCTACGCAGGTTGTATCGAGGCCAACGAAATCGCTCCGTGCGGAGGCTGTGAGCCCCCCGATCCGCACGGACTCTTCGTACGCGGAGATGCCGACGGCGACGGCAGCCTTACGCTGGGCGATGCAATACGAATCCTGCTTTACTGCTTCGGATTTCCCGGCCGGGAGCCGTGCCGCAGCCAAGGCGGGGAACGCTGCTGTTGCTACGATATTTACGATGTTACCGACTCGGGCGACATTGACCTCGGTGACGTGATTTACTTGATCCGCTACCTTTTCGTCGGTGGTATGCAACCGGCTGATCCTTTCCCTGAGTGTGGAGAAGATCCGACTGCGGATTCCCTGCGCTGCGAAGGGATGTTCTGCACCGCCCCGCAGCCGACCGAGCAACGGTAGCTGAAAGACTCGATACCCGGCGTTCAGCCGGGGCCGCAGAAGCCAGCACGCCCTCCGGGCGGCTTGACCGGCCTCCCGGAGGGCGGTTACTATATTGCAACCTCGAGGGTGGGTTTCACCGCTGAGGGTTTACGTTTGGTTGCAGGCTTCTGCGCGTGGGTTAAGTACTTATGTCCACTGAGGACTCTCTTGATTGCGTCCGCAGAGCAAGGGAGGGTGACCGGGGGGCTTGGGAAGAGCTCTACAAGAGATACCTTCCCCAGTGGCTGAAGCATTTCCACGGCCGCATAGGACTGGGCCTGCGGCAACTGTACGACACCCAGGATTTGGTTCATTCCGCCCTTGCCGACGCGATTCGGGATATCCGATCCCTGCGCAATGAAGCAGCTTTTTGGGTGTGGGTGATAGCGATCGCCGAGCGCAAGATCGCGCACAAAAGGAGAAGACTCAGGCCCGATCGGAAGGTGCAAGTTCCAGACCTGGATCGCCTGGAGCACCCCGACGGTGATCCTGTGGCACGGATCGAGCAGACAGAAGGAGCCTTGCTGGTCTTAGACGCCATGCTGCAGTTGTTCGCTCTTTATCCCGAACACATGTCGGCTTTGTACCTGCGCTACTTTCTCCAGCAAAACGTAGGTACCGTCGCTTCGTTCCTGGGCCTTTCCGAAAGGTCCGCCCAGCGGCTTATTGCAGGAGGGAAGAAGCTCCTGCAATCGCAGCTACCGGAGGGAAACGGCGGGAGCCGAAATCCACACTAACCGCAACCTAATAATCCGGGAGGGAACGAATTGCTTCTTTCTGTTTCTCGGAAAGGTGCCGCGGTACGGTTACAAGAACGCGGACCATGAGATCGCCTCGGACCCCGCCTTTCCCGGGCAGCCCTTGTCCCCGCAACCGCAAGACCTGTCCTGAAGACGTGCCGGGCGGAACTGTAACTTCCGCGGTTCCTTTCAGCGTCGGAACCGAAATCTTTCCACCCAAAGCGGCGATCTTGAAAGGCACCTCGACTTCAGTCCACAAATCCCTGCCGCGCCGTTCAAAACGCGGATCAGGCGCCAGGTGCACTTCAACAAAGAGATCTCCCGGCGGCCCGCCCAAGCTGCCCGGCTCGCCCTGACCCGCCAGACGCAGTACCGCCCCTTCTTCGATTCCCGCCGGGATCTTGACACTTATGACCCGTTCGCGCTCCACAACTCCGGTGCCGCGGCACTTCGGACAGGGATCTCCGACCGCTTTTCCCGTTCCGCCGCATTCCGGGCACGGCGTGCTTATGGAAAAAAAGCCTCCGAAGCGACGGCCTTGCTCAGAGATATGACCGCTTCCGCCGCACCTTTTGCACGGACCCGGCCTGCGGCGGCCGACCGATCCGGTTCCGCCGCAACGCTCGCATGCCGCAGGCCCTGAAATCCGCAGGTCGCGCGTGCCTCCGAAAGCCGCCTCCTGCAGCGTAATATCCATGCGAAGTCGAAGGTCCCGGCCGCGGCGAGGCCCACGCTGTCTCTGCCAGAAGCGGTCGCCGAAAAGGCCTTCGAAGATATCCGGGAAATGGCTGAAGATCTCATCGGTCGTCCGGAATCCCTCGAACCCCATCTCGCGGACGCCTTCTTGCCCGCGCTGATCATAGGCCGCCCGCTTCTCGGGATCCGAAAGCACTTCATAAGCTTCGGAGATCTCTTTGAACTTCTTTTCCGCTTCAGGATCACCGCGGTTCTTATCCGGGTGGTACTTCAGCGCCAGCCGGCGGTACGCCTTCTTTATCTGATCCAAAGTGGCGTCTTTCGGAACGCCCAAGATCTCGTAGTAATCCTTCATGCCCCACCCTCCTCCGGAGCCCGGATGCGCACCAGCAACATGCCGTCGGAATACTCGACGCTTACCTGCTCGGGCTTAAGCGGAAAAGGCAGTTTGAAACGCCGTTCGAAGTAACCGTCTCGAAGCTCGCGCGTCAGTATCCGGCCGCCGGCAAGTTCCACCGGATTAACCCTTTCCCCACGCACAATGAGGACCGAGCCCTCGAGGGTCAAATCAATGTCTTCTTCGAGTACCCCGGGCAGCGCCAACCGCACGATGTATTCGTCTCGAGTGCGCCCTATGTCGCACTGAGGCACGAAAGCCGGAACAGGACCTTGCCCGCCGCCCAGCCGGCGCAGCATCTGGTCACACAGCTCGTTCGCCTGCCGAATTATCCGGGACAGCTCACACCAGGGATCGAAGAACTCATGCCCGCTCATAGCTGCAACTCCCCGAAACGGGCAATGGTAGCTTGGGCGATCCGCCGCCGCAACCAGAACCTCGCCTTGGCTTACAGTACACCTTCAAACCGCTCGACACCCTGAACCACGCGTAGGCCGTGTACCGCGTACTTGTCCGCGTACAAAGGGCGACTTCGCGGATAGGCTACCGCGACGGCTTCCCGCAATGCTTCCACACTGTCCGCCCGGACCACAGCACCAGCCGCACCTTTATCCCCGCCGCCCAGCATGCGCTCGCCCAGTACTCCCGGAACGGTCCTGGCGATATCACACATAGTCTCGAGCTCAGGTCCTGAGATGCAGTACTCATCGCGCAGTCCGATTCCATCCTCTCTGAAAACCCGACCGACGGTTTCTATGTCACCGCGCTTCCAAGCCTCAAGCATTTCCCGGAAGCGCTTCTGCGCGTTGAAAATGTAGGTCAAGCGGTCGCAGAGGTGTGGGAACTCCTTACCGAAGCGTCCCACAATCCGATCGTAGAGGTCTTCATCCTCTACATCCGCAAGGCACGAGATCTGAAAGCCCGCCTCTTTCGCCCGCTCGACAAGCTCTTCACATTCCGCTCTGCGGATGCGGTAAGTGGACTTCTCAAGCCCCGGCCGCACCGTGCCTGTGTCGAGGCTCACCAGCCGGAAGTCAGGGGCCTTTTCTCCAAGTGCAACGTACGACACGGTCCGCGTACGCGGATTGTAATGTGTCCCCATACCCGCTTTGGAAAAATAGATCATAATCTGGTCCAGTTGGCCGCAGGGCGATCCAATGTATTCGTTTTCGACCGCCTGAGCCATGTCTATGATCTGGAAATCACTCGAAGCGGAAAGCCCGTTGACCTCAAGAAATGTGAGCATCAGGTTAATGGTCAAGGAAGCGGAACGGCTCATCCCGCCTCCCGGTATATTGCCGTACAGAACGCCGTCAAACCCCTGCCTGAGGTCAAAGCCGTTTTTCCGCAGGATATAGGCCACCCCGTACGGGAAGCGCGCCCAGCGGTCGGCGATCTGCGGGGATCGAGGCGGCGGCAAAGAGTCCAAAGCGAAATCTATCACTCCCTCTGCGGGGAAATTGCCGCTGAAAAGCCGGACGCGGTTCGTACCGTTGGGCTTCCACGCAAGCCAAATGAACCTGTCGGTGGCGACTCCGAAAAGCTCGGTGCCGTTGTAGTCCCCGTGCTCAACTCCAAGGCAAAAACGGCTTGAGGTGCGCCTTACCGCACCGCCCGCCACATCCAATCCGTTCTCAGCCGCAAGATCCTTCAACAGGGAGAAAGCCTCGCCGTCGCTGCTTACCTGCACAGCTCTCCTCCTCACGGCTTAGCGATTACAAGAGGACTGAAAAGGATATACAAAGTTACGGTCAACATGATGACCACGATTCCCGCTACAAACGCCCCCCGCGAAGAGCGGAGGTCGAGGTCGGTTTGCTGCTTGAATTCAATAGGTTCGGGCAACGGGGAAATCAGGGTGATTACGGTCATCACAAGAAGACAAACACCCAAGCTTATGGCCATGCGATCCAGAAACTGAATGGAAGGTACGAAAAGGTAAAGGGATCCGTAGCAGATAACGTTCGTGATCAACGCCGCAACGCCGCTTACAGGGGGCCCCCTGCGCACCGCAAGCCCGAAGACGAAAGCAGCGAGGATGCCGGGCGAAATGAAACCCTGGCTTTCCTGGATGATCGTAAAAATGCTGTTTTTTATGTTGGGGTTTCCAAGCTCGGGGGCAAGAAGGACCGCCACACCGGTGAAGAGCACAACGCAGAAGCGTCCCACAAAAACGAGCACCCCCTGGCTTGCCTTGGGTGCGATGTACCTCTTGAACACGTCCATTGAGAAAATCGTGGAAGCTGCATTCAACATGGCGGCCAGCGAGCTTACGACCGCTCCGAGCAAAGCCGCCATGACGAAACCCAAAAGCCCGCGGCCCTGGGGCAGCACTTCACTGAAAAGCTGTCCCAGCGCCGTGTCGTACTTGTATACAATGGGCTTTTCCTTCCTCACGCGCGCGCCCTCGCGCTCCGCCAGCTTCTGCACGCGTTTGTTGTACTCCTTGATTTCGGCAGCCAGACCGGGATTCTTGCTATTCCAGGCCTTATCCTCGGATTCAAAAACGGTGAATTTCTCCACTTCAAGTTCGTTGAATTTTTTCTCCGTCAAAGGCAAAACGTAAGGATTCAGCGTTTTGATCTTGGAAATGGTCTTTTCATCCGGATACAAAGCGATCAAGTAGCGGCCCGGCTTCCAGAGCCTTATGGTTTCTTCGTCGGGCGCCTTGCGCACCTCCACGAAAGCCGTTTTCGGATTCGCCTTATAATACTTGGCCAGGATCGGGCCGTTGTCCTTAACCGCTTCGAGCTGCATGTCTTTGGCAAAAAGGTTGAAAGCGATGATGCCCGGGAAAACGATTACGAACGGGATAATCAACTTCAGAAAGGCCGCGAAGACTATTCCTTGTTGACCCTGCGCCAGGGACTTCGATCCGAGAGTCCGCTGGGTTATGTACTGGTTGAGCCCCCAGTAGTAGAAATTCGGAATCCAAATACCGAGAAGCAACGCCGTCCAGGGAAGGATCGGGTCGCCTGCAGGCAGGTACATTGAAAGACGCACGCTGTTAAGCTCGCGGAAACGCTCAATGGGTCCCGCCTCGGCGGCCAATGCTTTGGCCGCCACCGCGCCCGTCTGCACATCGACGAAATAAGTCGCTTCCTTGACCTGCCCCAATTTGTCAAAAGCGAAATACACGATCACCGCACCGCCCAGAATCAAGGCGCTGCCTTGAATCAAGTCCGCCCAAGCGCAGGCACGCAAACCTCCGGCGGCCACATAAAGCATCGCAATGAGGCCTATCGCAAGAGAACCGGTGAAAAGCGACACGTCGTAGCCCATCTTGCCTGCAACGGTCCTGATGGTAAGCGCCCCCGAGTAGGTGACCGAACCGAGAAGAATCAGATAAATGAACAAAGTGGCCACCGCCATTATCGTGCGGGCGGCCAAGTTGTACCGGTACTCAAGAAACTCCGGCATAGTGAAAATGCCCACGCGCAGAAAGTAAGGAAGGAAAGCGAAGGCCACAACTACAAGGGTGATGGCCGCTATCCATTCGTAGCTGGCGATGGCAAGGCCCGCGTGGCTTGCGGCGTTGCCGCTCATTCCGACAAACTGCTCGGTCGATATATTGGCGGCTATAAGCGAAAAACCGATAAGCCACCACGAAAGGCCGCGGCCCGCCAGGAAGTAATCCTCACTGGTCTTACCCTTGCGGCTTTTCAGCAAACCGACGGTTACGACCGCAGCCACAAAGGCGAGAAAAACGATCATGTCCGCCTTGTAGAGCTCCCAGATTTTAGGCATCTTCAAACGCTCCTTACTTTGCAAACGGTTCCGCCGAAATCCGCAGTCACCTGCGGCTTCCCGAGGAAATGAGAGCGTCATTCTACCGAACGCTCCCGGACTTTTAAACGGCCGGCCGCACTCCTCCCGCAGGCGCCGGGCGCTTGGCTCCCAACCCGCTGAGAGTTTATGCTGAGGGCCGTCGCCGTCACCGCCGGGAGGAGTCTCATGAGGTCAAGCCGAATTCTGCCCGTGTTGGTCCTTTCGATAAACTGGATTTGCGCCGCGCCGCAGGCACTG
>CAZGYL010000270.1:0-6908 GCA_964529985.1 uncultured Planctomycetia bacterium
CGGCAGGTTCGGCCTGCTTTCGCTCATAAAAGCAGGCGAGGAGGAGCTCCACCTGGTCGCCCGTGACGCCGAGAGTATGGCGGAGCTTCTCTCGCTGGGAACGCTGGCGCCCTACGTTCTGCATCGCGTGGACGGCCGCACGGTCGCAGTTGATCCGGGGCGGCGCGGGCACCTCAAGCTGGCGCTCATAAAAACGGGTTATCCGGTTCAGGACCTTGCAGGGTACAGGCCGGGAGATCCCCTTGAGATCCAACTGCGGGATGTGACCACCACGGGGAAGCCTTTTGAGCTCAGGTGGTACCAGCGCGAAGCTGTTGAGGCCTTCCACGCAGGAGGATCGGTCCAAGGGGGCAGCGGCGTGATCGTGCTGCCTTGCGGTGCGGGTAAAACCATAGTGGGTATGGCGATCATGGCGGCGCTTCGCATGAGCACGCTTGTGCTTTCGACAAGCGTAACGGCTCTTAGACAATGGCGCCGCGAACTTCTTGAGAAAACAACCCTGCAGGAGGATCAGATCGGGGAGTACAGCGGGGAAGTGAAAGAGATAAAGCCCGTTACGCTTTCGACCTATCAAATCATGACCTACCGCCGCAGCAAGGTCGATGCGTTCTCGCACCTGGAAGTTTTCGCCAAGAACAACTGGGGTCTTGTGATTTATGACGAGGTGCACCTTCTTCCCGCACCTGTTTTCCGCTTTACAGCCGAGATTCAAGCGACGAGGCGCTGCGGCCTGACCGCTACGCTTATCAGGGAAGACGGCCGCGAAGATGAAGTATTCAGTCTCATAGGCCCCAAGAAGTACGACATTCCGTGGCGGACTTTGGAGCAGTCGGGCTGGATTGCGAACGCAAGATGTGTGGAAATAAGAGTTGACCTTGATCCTGCGCTCAAAAGCCGTTACGTGTCGGCTTCATCGCGGGAGAAGTTTCGTCTTGCAAGCGAAAACCCGTTGAAGCGGGAGCTTGTGCACCTTTTGGTAAAGCGGCACCAGGAGGACAACGTACTTATCATCGGCCAGTACTTGGGACAGTTGGAACAGCTCCAAAGAGAGCTGGGGTGCCCGCTTATAACAGGAAGAACTTCAAACAAGAAGCGCGATGAGCTTTACGGCAAATTCCGGCGCGGAGAGATTCGGACGCTTATCGTGAGCAAAGTGGGCAATTTCGCCATCGATTTGCCCGATGCGAACGTTGCGATTCAGGTTTCAGGGACTTTCGGTTCGCGGCAGGAGGAGGCTCAGAGACTGGGGCGTATCCTGCGGCCCAAACGGAACGGTTCCACCGCTGTCTTCTATTCCCTTGTAAGCCGGCAGACCCGCGAGCAGGAGTTCGCCGAGAAGAGGCAGCTTTTCCTGACCGAACAAGGGTACGAGTACGAGATAGAAGACGGCGCCCGGATTCTGGAGACTATGCCATGAAACTGGCGGACGTCTTGGAGCAAATGAACAAATCTCAGCTCCAAGCGTACTACCAGCATTGGTTCCCTCAGGCTCCGATGGAACGGACCAGGGACGCTCTGGTGGAAAAGCTCCGCGCGGCCATGACCGATCCGGAGTGTATTTGCAGTCGGTTCGAAGCGCTGCGTCCCGCGGAAAAATGCTTTATCCAGGCGCTCCTTCTCCTTGAGGACTGTGTAGGTACCGTCAGTGAAATCCGCCGCGAGCGTCCGGCGCGCCGCATTGCGGATTTCGAAATGGAAAGCATTCTCCGACGCCTTAAAGAGCAAGGTTTTCTCCAAAAAGTAAGTCGGGTGCGGGACGGGCGGCGGGATGAATGCTTCACTATTCCCGAGGAAATGGCCGAAGCCCTGCGGGCCGTCGTGGATGTGGAGCGCCGCGGCGCGGGCGAGCTGCTTTCGCTTGCAGCGGCGCTTGATCGCTTCGGTGTACGGAGTGTGAATGTCCAGGAAGCCTGCACCACGCAGGCTGCGCGGGAGAGAATCAACGCGATAGGCGATCCGACGCTTCGGGCGGTGGTTTGGAGCGCGCTTGAAGATTACGGCGGAATCCTCACCTCCTCGGTATGGCGCCGGGCCGGGGGCACCGGGCGGCTGAATAAAGCCGCCTGGCGCAGGGAACTTGAGGAAAGGTTCCTTGGGACTACAGGCTGCCTGAACCTGCGGGATTTCGGAATCGATCTGGAAGAGGAATCCCTTTGCATTTACCAGGAGATCGTCTTCGCTTACGGCATGAAACAGGCCCGCGAGGAGGTGCAGGAAAACGAGATAGAGCTTTCCGTGGGCGGCGATTTGGTGGTCGATTTAAGCCGCCTTCTCCAAATACTTCTCATTGAGCCGCTTGACGTGACCCGGGACGGTTTTCTCTACAAGCGGACCGAAGAGAAGCTCACCTCTCAATTCGTTCTTACCTCTTACAGCAACCTTTTCGAGGGCAGGGTGCTTGAGCACCTGGTGAGCCTTGCCGACCGGTTGAAGCTTGTAAGCCGAAGTGAAGGAAAGATGCGCATAAACCCCGCGCGCGTGCGCGTTTGGGAAAAGCGAAGCGTGCGCGGAAGGGTGAAGAAGATCTTCGAGCTTTTTCTTGATGAAACAAGCCGCGAACACTACAGCTTCCACCAGAGATATCTCCGGCGGATTCTCCTCGACCTGCTGGGAAGGTTTCCCCCGAGGACGTACTTGGGCGTGCGGGGGCTTGTTAAAGCGGCCGTGGCTCGATTCCTGCTGAATCTGCAGAAGTTCGGGATCGAACGCCAGTACAAGGCCCGTATCGAAGGCAACTTCCGCACCGAGACCTCACTTGTGCCGCTCCAGCGCTTGACGTATGACCTTTATTTTTGGCTGGTTCACCGTCTTGCCTTGGCCGGGGTGGTGGACGTGGGCTACAGGCGGGCGCATTTGCACTCGGTGGCCCTCTCTCCGCTCGGGGCCGCCGTTTTGGGGGTTTCGGAGCCGGGGGAGAGTGAAGAAGGCGGACTGCTTGTAAACCCGGACTTCGAGGTGATTCAGCTTCCCGGTGGAGCTGATCACGCGGAGGAGACCTTTATGTTGAGCCGTTTCGCCGAGCGGACCGCAAGCGATCGGGTGAAGCGCTACCGACTTACGCGCGAGAGCATCAAGCGCGCCATTCTTTCGGGCATGAAGCTTGAGGAGATTCTGGATGTGCTGAACAGATCCGCCCGCAAGGATATCCCGGCCAACGTGCTTTACAGCTTGCAGGAGTGGGCGGAAGGTGTGGAGCTTATTCACCGCGAAAGGGCGGTGGTGCTTCGCAGCAGGACGCCTGAAGGCATGGATCGCTTGGTCGAGGTGCTCACAGAGCGTAAGGTCCGTGTTGAAAGGCTGACACCCACCGTGTGCATTGTCAAAGGCACGCGCGGAGAACGGGCGCTGTCGCAGCTCAGGGAGCGCCTCAAGGAGAACGGAATCTACATTGATTAGGGAGAGCCGTGCTTAGCGAGCCCAGAACCATTGCCTTGATCACCGAGTTGATCCACATTCCCATGCAGCATTCTGCAAGCCGCCTGCGCAACCTCTACACAAGGTTGTGTACCGAGTGCGACTTCGAGAACTTCATCCGTACGCCCGGAGGAGCCCGCATTGAAAGACCCGCCTCAGAGGAAGCCGGTCTTGCAAGACTGGTTTATCTACCCGACAGGGTGCAGTTTGTTGAAGAGGGCGGGCTTGTTACGATAGACGACTACTGCAGGAGGTTGGAGGTAATTCTTGAGAGATCAATGGACATGTTGGGGATATTCATATTCCTAATGGTCCAGTCAACGGTTCGCTCGCTTGCAAGCCCCGGAGCTTTCAAATCCGCAAGCGAATTCATCGGCAGGCGGCTTACGAATATCGCCAAGAGCGATCTTTCGGCTCTCGGGCGGACCACCAACGTATTCGGCTTGAAATTGACCGTGCCTCCTGTACCTAATGAGGTTGACAGCTATAACCTGAGGGTCGAAGTTTACGCGCGCGATCCCAAGAGTCTTTACCTCGAGAATATCGGCACCTTCCGGCTTCAGATCAACCGCGGCGAGGTTTCAAAAGCAGCTGATGCCGTACGCCGTACGGCGTCCTTCTTGCACGACCGGCTTTGCCCGTTCCTCTCGCTTTTCGATGCACCGCCCGAAGAGGAAGGTGAGGAGTGAAAACAACTGAGCTTTCAGAGGAGGCGAAGGAGCTCAGCAAGTTGCCTCCGGTTAAGGTTCGCGTATGGGTCTGAGGCCACCCGCCGGTTCAGACGTCTGAACTTGCCTATGCGCGCAGGCGCTCTGGCTTAGTGCTTGAGAAGGTAAGATCCGGGAACTGGTTGACTGGGCATTACGCGCCCAGCCGCTATCGGCGCGTCGTGGGTTGAAGATGTCCACCGAGTTCTTTTTCGAGGAACCCGCCCTCTGCGAGGGGCAAAGTAAGTTTCAGCATGTTTCCGCCTCGGATCACCGTGGCCTCTATCCTTCCTCGAGACATCGCTTCTCTGAAGGCGGCGCTCATTTCCTTCATGCCGTTGAATTCCTTGCCGTCCAGAGCGATTATGATGTCGTCCTGTTTGAAGCCTGCTTTTGCGAGCGATCCCTCGGGATTCCGTATGATCACTCGAAGGGCGTTGATAATCTCGGCCTCAAATTGGACCTCTCCTGGGGCGGGGACCTCAACGGTCATGAATTTGGGGTAGAATCCGCCTGTAATGAGCCTGTAGGTTCCCGCCGGCAGGTCCTGGAACACCACTTTGCCGTTTTGCGCTTCGAAAAGGCGGAAGGAGGAACTGGAACTTGCGAGGTTTCGGATGCCGAGTCTTTTGATCGAGGGGGGGACCCGTACCACAAGATCATAAAGAGCCGGAACAGGCAACGCGATTTCATTTTGCCCGGCTGACAGAGTAACCTGTTCAACGACGATTGGGTCTTCGAAAAAGGAGTTCTTCAAGAAAAGCGCCACAAGGTAGGATCCCGGATTCACGGGACCCAGCTCAAGAGGCTCCGCCGAGCTGAGGGGGCTTTTCATCGTTTCGCCCTCCTTGCGCCATGTTGAGTGGTCAGAAGCCGGTTGGAGCCCGACGGCGAAGGAAGCCGCTTTTTCCGTCCCCGGTCCGGTGAGGCGAACCGTAAGCCTGGCCGGATGGCCGAACCGAACCCTTATTTCTGTGGAGCGCAAGGGATCGGCGGTGATCTCGCGCTCCCCGTATTTCAAGTTCGAGACCTTCAGAATCAAGTCGCCCAGGGGTCGATCCGGGTCGTCGGCGGTCCAAGGCAGAACGATAAGGAAAGAGCCGTCGTCCCTGCGTGCTTCCGGGGCCACAAAACCTATGCGGTCGCTCGGATCGCGCTTGCCCGAAACGCTGATGTCCTTCAGTAGCCCTCCCTCAGGACCGAAAGCCCATAGAATGAAAAAAGTCCCTTGCTCCAGGGGCGGTACCTGCAGATCCTGCCTAACCATGCGATCCGTAACTTCCACAAAGGCCTCAGCGGCGATACGGCGGGTATAAGGCCAGCAAAGCGCAAGGTAATAGGTCCCCGGAGAAAGGTCTTTGAACTTGAAACGATATCCTGAATGGGCATTGACCCACACGTAGTTCTTGGAACTTAACTTGTATGGGGCGAACTCAGGTCTGATTCCCCCCGGCGCGGGGACGCAGTAGAGGGTCATGTCTTCCGGCTCGGCGCCGCATTCAAAAACGACCTTACCGTGAATCCCGGGCTCGCCCTTCAGGTGGAGGACGAGAGGTTCGATAGGCCGCCCGGGTTGAACCTCCACCTTGATTTGGTTCGAGCTGTAGGTTTGTTCTTCAATTTCGGCCCTTGCAAACAGGGTGGATGTGCCCGGCCGCAATGCGATCGTACGGTCTCCTTCGCGCCACCTTATCAAATCCGAGCGATCTCTCCACTTCGTATGAATCCACGCCTCTGAAACCTGAGTTCCGTCGGGCAAGACGACGCTGAGCGGGACCTCCACAACCGCGTACGCGATAAATGTGAACTCTTTGTCCGGCCTTACATAGTTGGTTTCGTGGCCTCTCTTGGGCTTGATCCGGTATCCCTCGAGTTTTGCAGTGACACGGTAGAAAAGATCCTCAGGCAGTCCCCCAATGCGGAAGGAGCCGTCTTCCGCGGTGCGCGCGATACGCGTAAGCTTTTCACGCCACTTGCACTGGGCAACAAAACGGAGTATTTCGCGTTCGATGCCCCCGGCGGGCCAGCTTGGATCTTCGGTCCGGGGAACGGTTCTGGGTGTAACGCGTATGCGTGCGCCGGGCAAGGGCATTCCCTCTTCCGTTATCACTTTACCTCGGAAAACACCTCCCGCTTCGGCCACCGGTTTGATATCGACCGCTTCGACGATACGCGAGAGGCCGTGCCAAGGGTTCTTGAGGGAATCGCCCGAGGCAGGCCGCTCCGAAAGCGGACCGGCGGGTGTTGCTCCGGCGGCTGCTGCATTTTCTGCTTGTAGGCCGCCTCCTGGGCTCATGCCGACTTCTCTTTCGTTTGCGGGTTGAACTCCCTGGGCCGGTCCACCGTTTCGAGGCAACAGGAAACGGCCGATACCGATGCCCACAGCCAGGCAAAACACCGAAGCAAGGACCGTTCGCAACATGGCTCACCTCGCAGCTCTCTCCCTTCGACTCCGCTGTTACATTCATATTCTCGCAGCGGAAGAGGGCTAATCAAGGTTGGTTCGGCCGCGCGTTTGCCCTCACCGGCTCGTGGAAAGGTAAAAACCGCGGAAGAACGTCCGAATGCAATCGTGATAGGTGAAATCGGGGCGGCGAGCCGGTACCGGTAGGGCCGCGCCTGCGCCGGCTTATCATGTCCTGTTTGGCCGTATATCCCTCAGATAGTAAAGCAGCCTGCGTTCAGGATCGATCGTAAGGACGGAATTTTCAAAAAGGCTTATTCCCAACAGTCCGTCGGTGTACCTGAACATGCCGTTGCGGCCCGGCGGAAGCACGTAGGCCCTTA
>CAZGYL010000271.1:0-6905 GCA_964529985.1 uncultured Planctomycetia bacterium
CGCGGTACACCGTTACCTTAAGAGATTTTGAAAGAGCGTTGACCACAGAGGCTCCCACACCGTGCAGCCCGCCTGATCGCAGGTAGTTACGGTGGCCGAATTTGCCGCCGGCATGCAGAGTGGTCATAATGAGTTCAAGCGCCGATTTCTTGTAACGGTGGTGCTTGTCTACGGGTATGCCCCTCCCATTGTCGGCCACCGTTACGGTGGACCCGTCTTTCTCAAGCGTGACCTCTATTCTGGAAGCATAGCCGTTTATGGCTTCATCCACCGCGTTATCTATCAGTTCCCAAACAAGCTGATGGAGTCCGCGCGAATCCGTACCTCCTATGTACATGGCCGGGCGCTTGCGGACCGGCTCGAGGCCTTCCAGCACTTCTATGTCTTTTGCGGTATAGCGCTTGCTCACTTTCGATTGCTCCCTTTTCTTCACTTCCTTTCCGGATCAAATCTCCTTGTAAGCGGACTCAGCCTCCGTTGCTCTTTCCGTTTCCGTTGCGGCCGGCGGCGGGCACCTCCGGAAGCGGGGACACCACGTCGGCCACTGGGGCCCTGCGGGTGAGCGGAAAACCCCGCCCGCCGCGGCTTGTCACCCGGTATTTGGCCGGGGTTATGTCAAGGCGCTTGCCGCCCGAGGTGATCACCTGAAGCCCCTTGTTCTTCACGCCGGTCACTGCGAAACCAAGCACTTGGTCATCTTCTCCCAAGTTTATAACCTTCACTCCGCGTCCGGGCCCTGCAAGGAAATTTATCTCTTTTACCCGGCAAAGGAGCGCGCGTCCCTTTTTCGTCGCCACGCAAAGCACCTCGTCCCCCTGGACAAGTTCCACCCCCACGATCTCTTCCCCGGGCCGCAGGCGTGCAAAGCGCCTTCCGGTGCGCGTCGAAACCTCGGAGAAGGGCTCCAGGGAGAACCTCAAGCCGTATCCTTTGGAGGTTACGGCCAAAGCGTGAAGCGCGGGGGCCTTCCCATTGCGACCCTTAAGCCGCCCGGGCGGCAACTGGCGTTCGTCCATGCTGAATGCCGCCACTATCCTTTCACCGTCCCGGAAGCGGCACAAGCTCTGAATCGGGTCTCCGTATCCGCGGCTCGGCGGGATGTCGTAGATTCTCAAGGAGTAGCTCGAACCGAAGTTACTGAAGAAAGCCACGACCTGTTTTGTATTCCCGAAGAGAATGGCTTGGAGCCGGTCGCCCTGGCGTAGTCGCAGTTTCGCAGGGTCGCTGACCTTTCCGACGCGCCTGATCCACCCGTCCTTGCTTACAATCACATAGGCGTCCTCATCGGCTATGAAATCCTCTTCCGAGAATGAGACGGATTCCACCTGAGTGCCGCCGATGGCGGTTCTCCTTTCGTCGCCGTATTTTTCAGCGATCGACTTGAGTTCTTCCCTGATGAGCTTCCACAACCTGCTTTCGCTTCTGAGAATCCGTTGGAGCTCGGCGGCCTCTTTCTTCTTGCGGGCGAGCTCTTCGAGAATCTTTTCGATCTCCAAGCGGGCGAGCCTGTAGAGCTTCGTCTCCAGAATCGCCTCCGCTTGCTTGTCATCGATTTTAAAACGCGCTTTGAGTTTTGAAGCGGCATCTTCACGATCTTTGCTGCGCCGTATTATGCGGATGGCCTGGTCCAAAGCGCCGAATATTTTCTTGAAGCCTTCAAGGATATGAATCCGTTCTTCGAGCAAGCGGAGTTGATATCTGAGCCGCGCTTGCACCACCTCAAAGCGCCAGTTGAGGAAATCGGCAAGAAGTTCCTGCAGGCCCACCCGCCTGGGTACCAAAGCTTGGCCGTCTTCGGTGGGCACCAAGCAGGTGAAGTTTATCGTATAGCGGCTCTGAAGTGCGGTGTGGCGGTATAGGTAAGCCATGACAAGGTCAGGATCGGCGCCGCGCTTGAGCTCCAAGACGATTCTGACTTCGTCGGTGGATTCGTCGCGCACATCAACAAGCTGGGGGACCTTACGCGCGGCTATAAGCTGGCCGATCTCGCTTACGATTTGGGACTTTGTAACCTGATAGGGCACCGAAGTGATGATTACGCAGGGAACGCCGCGGCGCTCTTTCCCCACAGTGTACTCGCCTTGAACGTGAATCGTGCCCGAGCCTTCCTCATAGATTTCTGCTATGCGCTCGGGGCTTTCCACGATTCTGCCCCCCGTGGGGAAATCCGGCCCTTTGAGAATGGCCATTATCTCCGAGACCGACATGCCCGAGCGTTCGATAAGCGCAACAGCCGCTTTTACAACCTCGCGGAGGTTGTGGGGTGGTATTGAGGTCGCCATGCCGACCGCGATCCCCAT
The DNA here is from genome assembly GCA_964529985.1 of uncultured Planctomycetia bacterium. Classification (GTDB taxonomy): domain Bacteria; phylum Planctomycetota; class UBA8108; order UBA8890; family UBA8898; genus CAZGYL01. Next base: position 2,301 of record CAZGYL010000271.1, read on the forward strand.
AGTGCCGTTGAGTAAAAGGTGCGGGATTCGAGCCGGCAGCACGACCGGTTCAACGGATTGTCCGTCGAAAGTCGGTCTGAAAGCAACGGTCTCCTGACCGAGTTCGCTCAGGAGCTCTTCGGCGAAAGGAGTCAGGCGGCATTCGGTGTATCTGTAGGCTGCGGGGGGATCGCCGTCGAGCGAGCCGAAATTCCCGATCCCTTCTACAAGGGGGTAGCGCATTGAAAACGGCTGAGCCATGCGAACCAGTGCGTCATAGACCGCCTGGTCTCCGTGGGGATGGTAGTGGCCCAACACGTCCCCGACCACAGCAGCGCATTTGCGCGGCGGGCGTCCCGGAAGGAGGTGAAGGTCCCGGTACATAGTGTACAAGATTCTGCGCTGGACCGGTTTAAGGCCGTCACGCACGTCCGGAAGCGCCCTGCTTTGGATCACAGAAAGGGCGTATGTCAAGTAGCGCCGCCGCGCGGCCTCATGAAGGGGTACTGAATCAATGTATTCCGTCATATCTTTTCGCTGGTTGTCCTTCCACTGGGTTGTCCTTCCACTGATTCCTCTTGGTTGATCGGACTGTCTTCAGGCGGCTTCACGGGCGGCAGCAGCCGCTTTGGACCGTCCGAGGAGCCTCGCATACAGCACTCGAAAGTCCCTCGGTCACAATTGACGAGGAACGCCGCCGACCCGGCCCTGCCTTGAGGCGGAGGGGGAACCGCCGGGAAGGGGGATCGCAAATCGAAAACCCTCGTCCGAAAAGCTTTTTATAGGACGCGGCGGCGGGGAAATCAAGCAAACCCCCGGCGGGTTTCAGCGGCAGATATCGAGGTATGCCGGGTTTTTTGCAAGCGAGGCAGCAAGCAGGATCACCTTGTCGGCCCTCAGGGTTTCTCCGTTTACTCTTCCCTCTACATAAAGCGTTGCACCCTCCTTAATCGGAGGCAGGATCGGAAGTTGGGCCCGCTTGACAACAGGTACGGTCCTTGAAGAGACGAAAAAGGTCTTGCCGTCTTCGAGGGTTACCCGCAGGACCGGGAAAGCCAACTCAACCTTTCCAAAAAGCCAAGCGGCCTTCTGCTTGCCGGACGCATGCCGGGGCAGTATGGTTCCGTCAAGCACAGCCAGAGAGACATCTTCGATTGTACGTGCCACTGTGCGCCCGAAGGGTCTCAACAGCCCTTTTCTTTCAACCGCACGTCCGAAGATCCAAAGGCCGGTACCTCGGTCGACTTCATTTCCAAGCGCTTCAGGCGGAAGGAGTTTGTCGGCGAAGATATCGGCTTCCCCAGCGTCGAGTACATACAGCCGGCCTTCAGAATCCCGGACGCGTTCGTTTGCTTGTGCCGTAACGACTCCTTCGAAGATCCGCCCTCCCGGAGGCTCTTGTGCAGGCGGCTGTTCGGGTACGGCTTTTTCGTGGGGCTGCGCCTGAGGTGAAGCTGTTTCGGCAGGAGGTTGGGAAGGGGAAACGGGGTGCGGTTTTTCCTTGAGAGCGGCAAGTTCTTCAGCTCTGGCCCGGGCCCGCTTCGGCCAGGCGAGGACCTCCTCCCGCTTCTCTTCGGGGGCCAAAGGGAGGGCCTTGCCGGCAAGTTCCGCGGCCATTTGTGCGTCCCCGGCTGCTATCGCTGTTTCAGCCTGTTGGGCGATTTCCAGGAAAGTACGACGCTTCGTTCGTTGCAGCTCCGCCTCCACCTGCCTGAGCTGCGCAGCGAGGCCGGGGTTCTTGCGGCGGAACTCGGAAATGAGCTGCGAGGCTGCTGTGAAATCCCCTTCTTCGGCAAGCTTACGGACGCGCCTTCTCAGGCCTTGGAGCGCAAGCAGCCTCTGGTACTGCTCCTCGCGCTTCAGGTCTTGGAGGAGCCGCTGGGCTTCAGCGCGCAGTTCCGCAGTCGGTGCGGTGCGCAGGAGGCGCTGCGCCTCCGCCTTGCGTTCTTCGAGGGGCCACCCGGCAAGTCGCACCCTGGCAAGCCTGTCGCGAAAAGCCTGGAGCTGGAGGTCAGGTAGAACGGCCGGCGGAGTTTGCACTTCCTCGTTTCCCTCAGGAGGAGCAGGCGGCTGGGAAGCCACATGGAATATGAAGCCCGCAAAAGTGAGAATGCAGAGGAACCCGGTCACCCAGCGGACCAGTTTCCTTGCCAACAGTTCCTCGCGGGAGGGAGTACCGCGCCGCATGTGCGTAGCCGCCTTCTTGGTGGAGAGCTGCTCTCAGGCCGCCGAAACCATTCCACACCTTATCTTTAGACCCGAGGAAGCTCCTGCCGCCTCTTGTTCTCGTGGCCGTTCCTTATCAAGTGTAGCAGGCTGCGCCGAAAGGTAAAACGGGCGGACTTGGGGGCTACGCACCGCTGCAGTGGTAAAATATATATAGGCGTGCATGGTTCGCTCAATCATGGTTTCATTCGTGGCCCAAGGCTCTCAAGAAGGCGGCCGGACAGCGAATGCGCGAGGCCGGATCGTGTTTCTTGGCATGTTCGAGGCGCTTAGAATTTTCGGGCTTATTCGGTTATGAGGTACGAAGTTCCTAGAGACCACCCACTGCGCAGGCTTTTCAGGTGGGCCACTCACGAGGCCTTCCGCCAGCTTAAGGATCTGGCGGACGAGCAGGTTGAGACCTACATCTCCGAGGAGATTCTCGGTGAGTTGGTCCATATAGACCGGATTTATTGGCTCCGCAACGCTCAAGGGAAGCGCCTCACCGACCTTGCTGAGATGGTGATGGAAAGGCGGGGCACAGCTACCAATGGTTTTGAAAGGGAGCTTGAGGTAAACCAGCATATCGGCGACCTGGCACTCTTTACTGCGGGCCTTTTCCCGGAGGGCCTCAACAGAAAGCCGCCGCCCACCATGCCGCTTGTGGCTCAAGTGGGAGAGGTGCTGGTTCCTTGCTCCAGGCAGCTTGACTATTATGTCGCTGAAGGAAAGTCCGCCTACCAGAGAGCAAGCGAGCTGTGGCGCAGGCTCTCGCGCCCCCGTTCCGCCCTGTTCGGCAGGCTGTCGGATCGGTTCGAAGAATACGTAGGTGCAATGAGCCTTATCAGGGCTTACCTGCGCGAGGACCCTTACTTCAGGCATTGTGAAGATGCGCTAGGCTGAACCGCTCTTCACGCTACAGCGCGCTGCAAGGCCGGGAAAACCTCCTCATGGATGGTTTTTCTCACGCGCTCCGCTTCATGCATGCAACGCGCCTTCATTTCTCCGTGCACCAGGCTGCGGGGCTCCTGTAGAGTACCGGCTGTAGTCTCGGGCCCGAACATCATACCGCCCACTGCTCCGGCGAAGACATCCTCGGGCGCAAGACCTGTGAGTGCCGCCCAGACCCTGGTCCAGCCTCGAACCGTTTTGCCTGTATCGTAGCCCCCTCCGCCCAGCGCCAGGATAGGAAGCCCCCGCTCAAGCAATACTTCGGCGGCCCGTACAGGGGCGTTTGTGGAAAGGCTCAGATGCGCCAGCGGGTCGCCCTTGAGGGTGTCCATGCCTACTTCGAAAATCAGGATATCAGGCTTGAAGATGTCAAGAGCCCGGGGCACGAGATCTTCGAACAAGTTCTCAAAGATTTCGTCGTCGGCACCGGGCTCAAGCGGAACGTTCACGGTTGCGCCCACGCCGGGGCCCGCTCCCATTTCGTGCACGAAGCCCTTAAAGGGATAAAGGGTCCGGGGCGATTCATGGAACGACAACACAAGAACCGACGGATCCTCCCAAAAGGCGGCTGCAACGCCGTTGGGGTTGTGGGCATCAATATCAATGAAAGCGGGGCGCCTTCCGGCTTGTTTGAGTTTTTGCAAAAGTACGACTACGTCGTTCAAATAGCAAAAGCCTTCCGCCCGATCCGCGTAAGCGTGGTGGAAGCCGCCTGTGGGATTGAAGCCGCAGCGGGCTTTCCCTTCCAGGATTTCACGCAAAGCCGCTGAGCCTGCACCAACCGCAAGAACCGCGTACTTAAAGAGGCCCTCGAAGATCGGGCAGTCGGGAGTGCCCAGCCCCCACCTTGCGGCATCCGGGATCATCCGACCTGAATCCGCACGCTTGAGCGCGTCAAGATAAGCGGGGGTTGCGGCAAGGAGGAGATCTTCTTCGGGCACCTGCTCGGGGCCGATGATCGTTACGTGTTCGGGGTCAAGCAACCCGTACCTGTCGCACAGCTCATAGAAATCCACGGCCCTTTTCGGACTGAAAGGGTGCCCCGCTCCGTAATCAAACGAACCTGCCTGAGGGGTGGCTACGAAAACGCCGCGCTTCAAGAAAAGTTCCTCTCAATCTGCGTCCTACTGGAGCCGAAGCCTCCGGCGACAATCACCTCGGCCGGCTCTTTCCTCCCTTTTTGTCGAAATAGAACTTTATCAGGTAAACGTCTTCTTCGAGCTTTGTTTGGATTTCGTATCCGCTTGAGTGAAACACGTTGAGCATGGCTTGGTTGTCTTTTAGCACGGTCGCCCGAAAGCCTTTCAGGCCGTTACGCCTCGCCACATCCGCCAGGAAATGCAGCAAATGAGTGCCGATGCCCTTATTCTGCCACTCGTCGTGCACGAGAAAAGCGACTTCGGCCATGTCCGATCCCGGTTCCTGGATATACCGCCCCACCGCGATTATCTGCTCGCCCTCCGGACTCGG
>CAZGYL010000272.1:0-3042 GCA_964529985.1 uncultured Planctomycetia bacterium
CATTGTGGCGCGGCCGTTTCACGGGGATGGCTCTGATATGGACAGCGGTCCTGTGTTAGGTTTATCCGAACCGGTGCCTGTTGACCTCAAGGGGCACAGCCTGGAGGAGCTCCGCGCGGTGGAGGCAGCCCGCAGGGGGCAGAGGCCCCCAGGCGGTTGGGGCGATCTGCTTGAAGAAATAGCCGCATGGAACCAGCAGCGGCTTAAAGAAGGTGGGGACTGGGTTGTCTTCCCGCGGGTCGTTTTCGAAACCGCAAGGGGCTGCTTTGCGGTTGATGAGCAGGATCGGGTCTATTTCCGTCCTTCTGCAGGTGAACCCTTCAGGTTGGTTGAGAGGGTTGTTTTCGGACCGCAATCGGTATCGCCCCAGTATGCACAAGTGGGCGAATGAGGGGACGGTGTTGACGTCGGACACCTGATCCCCGTACCCTAGAGGGAGTTCCGTGGCGGTCGGCGAAGCCTTTCGAGCGCCCGGGAATGGGGTCTGGTTTCGGGTGCTGGGCTGTGGGGTGGGAGATCTGTGGCGAGGAAATCCCCGCTGACAGGAGGAGTCTGAAATGCGAAGAAATTCCCTTTTCGTTTTGTGGCTGAGTGTAACCGCCGCCCTTTACGCCGCTCCTGAAGGCGGTGACCCGCGGTTTTCCATATGGCTTGAACCTGCGCAGATAGTGCGGCCGGTGGGGGAGACCCGCGTGCAAGTGGCGTTTTCATCCACCGTAGACGGCATTCAGGGTTGGTCTTTGGGAGTTAAAGCTGAAGATGCGCCCGACGGTACGATCACCTTGCGCATTGTTGATGCGCGCATGGGCCCCGATTTGGCCGTTGCTGGTCCTCAAGGGGCTGAGCCTTCATTCCATAGTTGCACGCTGTATCCCGCCGGCGTTAGTTGTGGTACCCGTTGCCCTGATTGCACCGGTATCACCCAAGGGGTGGTCTTGGATTTCAGGCAGCAGGTTTTTGTAAATGCCACCGACAGATTTGTATCGCTTGTGCTTACCGTAGCGATGGATGGGGAAGGGGGTGGAGAACCTGCTACGCTTTCGTTCACGGATGAACTCGGTACGCCCCCTATTCGGACCCTCATGGTGGTGGGCGGATCGAGCTTTAGTCCTGCAGAGCAGTTGGGAAGCGAGGTCTATGTCGTTGAATGCGAGCCCAATTTCCGCCCTCACCTGGGCAGCGTGAGCGGCGCAGTAGGTTCGGAGAAACAAATCCCGGTTTATCTGGATTTCAACCATGAAGGGACGGCCGACTATGTGGTTCAGGGTTGGGCTCTCGGCGTACGTCACGACAGCTCAATGCTTGAGTTGCTGGATGTAAGCATCGACGGCACTGACACCCAAACGGCGAAAAACGGAGGGGAGCCGGATTTTACCCAATTTAAATTCGTACCTGCGCCGCCTCCCGGTGCGACCGAAGGCTTTACTCACGGAGTGGTTTTGGATTTCATGTCGCAGGTGACATTGCCTGCTCAGAACGACTTTTTGGATTGTATCGCCACTTACCGCCTGATCGGTGAGCCTCCGTGTCCGGATACGCTTAGTACGCAGGTTGAAGCGGTCGGAGATTTGGGTGATCCGGTGGTGCGAATGGTTATGGTGGTGGAGGGTGAAAGCCGCGTGCCTTGCGAGACCGATCCTGCGGTGGTCACGATTGTCTGTGCCCAGCCCTTCCTGCGCGGTGACGGAAACAGCGACGGAAGACTCGATATCGCCGATGGGATTTTCATTTTTAACTACCTCTTCCTCCAGGGGCCCGAGCCCGATTGTCTTGATGCCGCGGACGCCAACGACGACGGCGCGGTGGATGGCTCAGACGGCATTTACATAATCAACTATCAGTTCTTGGACGGACCGCCGCCCCCGCCGCCCTTCCCGGAAACAGGTTTGGATCCGACCGAGGACGATTTGCCGGAATGCTGAAAGGTTCGTCTGAAAGCGTATTGAGCGGCGAACGGCGCCGCGGGCGCTTCGGTTGACAGAAAAGCGAGCCGAACCCTATAATGGCACTACGCAGCTTGCAAAGTATGTTTAGGCTGCGCTCGGTTGAAAAACACAACCGGAGAGAATGAAGCAGGTAAGCCTCCGGGAGCGGTAGAACGAGCCGTACGCTTCCCGGAAGGAAAGGAGGTTGTATGCGCCGATCAGGTTCCCCCTCCATGTTGCTTGCCGGTATCGTGGCTGTGGTGCTGCTTGCTTGCGGACTGGCCCGCGGCCAGGAGGAAGAGGGGACCAGCCGCAAGAACAGCTTCGCCCTGAGGCCCAGGGCGGGAGGTCTTTTTCTTGTGGACGGTAAATTGAAGAAACACGGTTTTGATAACGCCGTGCAAGGGGAGATCGGTTTTAAAGGGACGTTCAATCACCTGGGCTTTGAGGTTTCTCTGACCGGCGCAACCGCCGAGGAAACGCAGGATTTCGGGCCGGACGAGAAAAACCGCAAACTTCATTTGGGCGGACTTAAGTTGACCGCCACTTATGAATTCAATCCGCTTGCCGGGCTGAAAAAACACGGAGGCGAACCGAATGTTTATCTCGGCGGCGGATTGGGGTTTTATCCTTACACCGAAACAATTGATATAGACTACAGTGACCCCGCCCTCGGCAAGGTGCGAGCAGAAGAACAAGACGGGATCGGCTGGGGACTGCACTTCGTTGCAGGTGTCGAATACTTTTTCGTTGAGCATGTAGGGCTTTTCGGGGAGGTGCAGTACAGCTATATGGATTTCGACCGCCAGCACCGCCGCAACGCGAATCTCTACGGGTTTTCCGTAATGGGCGGGCTGTCGATCAAGTTCTGAATCAGGCCGATCCCGAATCCCGCCTTTTGTGGATAAAGAATGATTTTACCGCTTCGCCCGCTTTACGACTCCAGCGGACAAGACCTCTTGCCCTTTCGCACCTGATCACGCCTCAGAGAGCAAAGGACAAAGCGCGCCTGCAAGTCAGGCCTCGGCTGTTCACCGCGCTAATGAGTACCGGAGGTGGGACACCTTAGGGTGCGGAATGCTTGCTCCGAGGAAAGACGCCAGAAGTCGGACTCCTC
>CAZGYL010000272.1:3142-6905 GCA_964529985.1 uncultured Planctomycetia bacterium
CGCCGTGAATCCGCCGACGGGATAGCCCTTCTGGCGTCTTCCCTCCTCGCGCATTCCTTAAGTAAATAAGTTATGGAAAGTAAATTGTAATTCCCGCTTGGGCGCGCACACCGCCCATGTGGGCCATACGGTCCGAGCCGCCGAAGCCGCCCCTCGCCCTGTTCGAAAGGATGTAGAAACGATAGCCGACCTCCGCCCAGTATCCGATCCCTTCGTTGCGGTACTCAAGCCCGAGGGCTCCTTCCAGAAACGGGAAAAGCTGATAGTCAAAAGCACGCCAGTCTTCACCCGTTCTCTTGTAGACGATATCAGGTGAGTTCAAAAGGATCGCCCCGCCGAAAGCTCCACGCGCATATGGAGCGAATCCCACAGGAGGCTCGGGAAGCCACACGGTATCGACGGCTTTTTCCCACTTCTCCTGATCAAGCCAGAAGGGATAGCGCCCGACGACACCCACGTAGATGGGCAGCAAATTGATGCTGTCCATCTTCGCAGGCTCTTTCGTGCCGCCGGGTAACTCAACGGTGCCGCTTTCTCCCTTGTAGTGTTCGTACCCGACACCGAAGTAGCCTCCGAAATACGGACTTACGTCAACAGGAATTTCAACCGTTCCGCCCCAGCTGTCCTTCCAGAAATCGGAAGCATCCCAATAAGGGAAAAAATGCTCCGCCCGAAAGTTGTGCTGATAGGTGAGGCCCATGCGTATCCCGGTGGGACCGGAAGCAGGATACGCTTCTGGGACCACGTGCTGCGGTACCGTTTCGCACCCGACCAGACACATAAGTCCTGTCAGGACGACAACCGCTCCCAGAATTCGCAGCGCCATGTGTACCTCCTCACACTCCTGTTACTTGCCGCCATTCTCATTTCACCTGCGGACCGGGTCTGCCTGGATGAGCACCGAACGACTGTGCGTTCGGAAGAGACAAGCGCCCGGGCCCGCAGACAACTCGGACCGCACGCTGTGCACGCACACGCGAAGGTCCGTAAGGCGAGGGCTTTCTGAAATCGCCCCCAAATGGGGGGAATGCGTACCTTCATGCCCTCGTATACGTCCTCGAGGTCCCAGACACATGTCCCGCAGACGTGTCCCGACCGCTTGAAAACCATTGTATAGGATTCTCCGCTGCTTGGATAGTCCCGGGCGGCGGAGCTCGAGGCTCGGCCTTCCTACCGGCAAGAGCCGGAATCTGAGGCACTGTTATTGCATGAGGCGGCATCGGTCTTCGCGGTTGGCCGGGCGGGCCGCCTGTGGCAGAATAGGGCGTTACCGTCCGGGGGAGGAGTGTCCCCGGCGGCGGGCGCAGGCCCTCAGAGAACGCTTTGGGGTTAACAGTGTGAAGTGCCTATGAAACCGATCGTTACAGAACTTAGCGAGAGATTTAAGTCGGCGATTGAAGCAGCCTGCGGGCTATCGGACGTGGAGCCCGCGGTCCGGGCCGCAACCGACGAAAGGTTCGGAGATTACCAGGCCGACGGGGTGATCCGTATCGCCAAGCGGGTTGAGAAAAAAGGACCGCAGCTTGCCCGGCAGGTGGTCGAGAAGCTCCAAGTGGGCGATATGGCTTCAGAGGTTTCGGTTGCAGGCCCGGGATTCATAAACCTCAGGTTGAAGGCAGAGTTTGTCCGGGACAGACTTCTTGAAATGGCCGCCGACGAGCGTTTGGGCGTTGAGCCGGCCGCACCGCCCCAAACCGTGGTCGTGGATTTCTCCTCGCCCAACGTAGCTAAGGAAATGCATATCGGGCATATCCGCTCGACCATAATCGGGGATGCCCTTTGCAGAATTTTTGAATTTCGAGGTCATAAAGTCCATCGGATCAACCATATCGGTGACTGGGGCACCCAGTTCGGCATGCTCATAGAGTACCTGCGCCGCACCGAGCCCGAGGTTGTAGCGGGGAAGAAAAGGCTGGAGGTCGAGGATCTCGAGGAGTTTTACCGCAAGGCCAAAGAAGCCTTTGACGCCGATCCTGATTTCCGCGAGGCCGCGCGGAGAGAGGTGGTCAAACTCCAGCAGGGAGAGCTTTCCTCGCGCCGTGCTTGGGAAGCGATCTGCCGCGAATCAAGACGCAAGTTCCAGGAGGTTTACGATCTCTTGGGAATCAAGATCCAGGAGATGGGGGAGAGCTTCTACAACCCGCTCCTCCCGCAGGTCGTTGATGATCTGCTCAAGCGCGGTATAGCGCGTAGAAGCGAAGGGGCCGTCTGTGTTTTTCTTGACTCATTCAAAGCACCGTTCATTGTGCAGAAAAGAGACGGCGGCTACCTTTACGCCACAACGGACCTGGCGGCATTGAAATATCGAATTGAGAAACTTGGCGCCGACAGGATCGTTTATGTAACGGACACGCGCCAGCGGGACCACTTCAGGCAGCTCTTTGCAACAGCTCGGCTCGCCGGCTACGCCCCTGCGCACGTGCGCCTTGATCATGCGGCTTTCGGCTCCATCCTGGGGAAGGACGGAAAGCCTCTTAAGACCAGAGAAGGGCGCAACGTACGGCTCAGGGAGGTTATCGAGGAGGCGATTCAAAGGGCCCGCCGCGTCGTTCAAGAGAAAAATCCTGACCTTCCCGTAGAGGAGCAGGAGGGCATCGCGCGTATCGTGGGAATCGGAGCTATCAAGTACGCGGATTTGAGCCAAAATCCCGCAAGCGATTACGTCTTTGACTGGGACAAAATGCTTTCGCTCGACGGCGATACGGCGCCGTATCTGCAGTACGCCTACGCAAGAATCCGCTCAATCTTCAGAAAAGGATGCCTGAACCCGGAGGACTTCCGGACAAAAGCGCCGGCCGTATCGGAGAAGGATGAAAGGCGCTTGGCCTTGTGGCTTCTGCGATACAACGAAATGGTTACGGCTGCGGAAAACGAATGCCGCCCGAACCTGATCGCCAATTTCCTCTACCAGCTCGCAGTAAGGTTTACGCTTTTTTACAACGAATGTCCTGTTCTGAAGGCGCCCCCGGAAGTTAGGGAGGCCCGCCTGGCTCTTTCCGATTTAACGGCACGGGTCCTGAAACACGGCCTCGGGCTTTTAGGGATCGAGGTCAGCGAGAGAATGTAACGGCTCGTACAACAAGCACCTTGACGATCTGAGTGTTGCGGGAACCGGACGCAGAGGGCTCTATTCAGGTTTTGCTTTCAGGCGCGGTAAGAGCGCTTCGAGATCCTGGAGGTGGCGCTTTGCGGCTTCGAGGTCGGCTGCACGGCAGGCATGCTCGACCGCTTCGGCGGCTCGGGCCACAGGTTCGAAGCCGTAAGAGCCGCCCGCACCCTTAATCGCATGGGCGGTACGTGCCGCCTGCTCCAGGTCGTTACTTTCCAGCTCGCTGTTAAGTTGCGAGACGAATTGGGGAAGATCTGCAATGCATTCTTCCACCAAATCGATAAGCGAAGGGTCTTCCTTCGAGAGAGTGGAAACAATGGGCTCGGCGCTCATGAGTCGAAATTCTCCTTCGGCTCCGAAAACACAATCGGCACAGATTGTTGGTTCGTCCCTTTCTGTGTATCGGCTTGCCGGGGGGAGCGGTGAAGGGGAGTTAACGAAAGGGGATAAAGCTCAGCGGCCCACGATAAGCTGGAGCCAGACCCGTTCGGCGGTGGGCAGTACCGTGAGAGGCTCTTCAACAGAGCCGAGCCCCTCGGCCGTACATTTCACCTGGTAATCGCCCGGTGCGAGCGTAAAAGTGTACCTGCCGCCCGGGTCACTGAACGGCATGCGCCTCGGTTCACCCCCGCCTTGAGGAACGACCACGATTTC
>CAZGYL010000273.1:0-6875 GCA_964529985.1 uncultured Planctomycetia bacterium
TTATGACGCCTACGGGAAGCTGAATCGGAGCCACAACGGTTCTTGCCACAGTATCGCACGCAACAAGAAACCCGCCGCCGAAAAGGCACGCAGCAGGAAGGAGCGCCCTGTGATCGGAGCCCACAAGAAGCCTGCAAATGTGAGGGGCCATCATACCCACAAATCCTATCGGACCGCACATTGAAACCACGGCCGCGACCATGAGACTGGTTACGAAAAAAAGCACCTTTTTGGTGCGTTCAACCGAAACGCCCCTGCTTGCGGCTATCTCCTCGCCGAGGCTGAGAAGATCAAGCTCGCGGCAAAGAGGCCAGAGCACCAAGAGCCCCACCACAACAGGCGGCAGAATCGCAGCGGCGCCGGTCAGTCCGCCGACGGCGTAGATCCCTCCAACAACCCACCTGAGCAGGCGGAACGAATTGAAAGGATCGGTCGTGAACTGGAGGAAAAGAATAAGGCTTGAGAAGAAAAAGCTTGCAGCAACACCTGCAAGCAGAAGCGCCGAGGTTGAAAGTCCCCACCTGGTGCGGGAAAGCGCGTAAACAAAGAAGACGGCCCCAAGTGCACCTGCAAAGGCTCCTGCGCTTGCCGTCGAAAGGCCCAGCAGACTTCCGGCAAGACCCGCACGGATTACAACAACCGCACCAAGCGACGCACCACTTGCAACCCCAAGGGTGAAAGGCGTTGCAAGGGGGTTGCGGAAAAGCGCTTGAAACGTCATGCCGCCTGCAGCAAGGCCCACGCCGGCGACAAACGCTTGAAGCACCCGCGGCAAGCGGAGCTTCCAAAAAATGGTTGAAGCAACGTCCGAGGCGCCGGGCCTCAGGACAACCGAGATATCAACCGAGCCGCTTCCTACAAAGGGGCAGAGAAGAAGAGCTCCGCTTGAAAACAAAAAAAGCAGAGCCCAAGTAAGTGAACGCCCGAAACCCGTTCCTCTCACAGTCCCCCCCCGCCTGGAAGCGGAACAGGCTTTCGCGTAACAGGATGCCTTACAACGCAGAAGGCAGTTTCGTATATCTCCTGCAGGAGCTCCTCCCGGGCAAGCTCCTCTGCAGGCCCGTCGAAAACTATACGGCCCGAGTGCAAAGCAAGCGCGCGCTGCGAGACCTGAAGCGCGCAGCCGAGGTCATGGGTTGCTGCAATCACGGTCACTCCTTCGCTGCGGTTCAGATCAGAAAGCAACCGCAGGATCTCAACCTGGTGGCGGTAATCAAGAAAGGTTGTGGGTTCATCAAGCAAGAGGCAAGGCGCTTCCTGCGCCAGGCAGGCGGCTATAAAAACCTTCTGCGCTTCCCCGCCGCTTAGAGCCTCCAGCCGGCGGTCGCGCAGGTGCACCGTCCCTGTAAGCTCAAGCGCCCTTTGAACGGCCTTAAGGTCGGAGGCGGTAGGTCCGCTAAGAGGCCGCAGGTGCGGGTAGCGGCCCAAAAGGACAAACTGCTCGACTGTAAAAGGAGCCGACCTGCCGTCCACCTGAGGGACGTATGCAACGCGGGCTGCAAGCTCTTTGCGCCTGTAGCTTCGCAGGGGTTTGCCGAACACTTCCACCGTGCCCGTCTTCGGGTGCAGAAGACCTGCGATCGACCGAAGCAGGGTTGTCTTGCCGGCGCCGTTCGCACCTACCAAAACCAAGAACGCGCCCCTCGGTACTGAAAAGGATATATCCTCAAGGACCGCTCTTTCCCCCAAGTCAACGCAGAGGCTGCTGACTTCTACAGCCGGCGCCCGCCTCTCTTCGCCTCCCGGAGCTCCGGGTGGAGAATCGCTGCGAGTTTCTCCAGAAAACCCACGATCCCGGGACCCGGAACCACCGCGTCCCGATCCGCTATCAGGTAAACCCGGCCCGCACGCACGGCCGCAACCGTTTTCAGCTCGTTCCATTCCGCTTCGGCCTCCCCGGCGCTAAGGCCACGTTCACCAAGCCCGGGTACAAGATCAACGATCACTTCGGGATCAAGCTTCAAGACCTCTTCTTTCGAGACGCTCGGATACTGAGCGCGGACGGCTGAAAGCACGTTCACCCCGCCCGCCTTCTCAATAAGCTCCTGGTAGAAGCTTGTTCCTCCTGCTGCAAAAATGTCTTCAAGACCGCCCGAGCCCACAGAGCGCTCAACGCAAACAAGCACTCGCGGCCGCCTCAGCCCGCGCACCGACCGTTCAACAGCCTCTATCCGGCGCCTAAGCCCGGCGACGAGCTCCTCTGCACGCTCTGCAACCCCGCAGGCCTTCCCAACCATTATGATCGAACCGAGAATGCCGGCAATATCCTCCTGCCTTACCACAAGCGTCCGCAGGCCCAAAGTTTCAAGCTTCCTGCGCAGATCGCTCTGCTGGGGCATTGTAAGTACAAGATCAGGCTTAAGCTCCAAGAAAGCCTCATAGTCAGGATCGAAGTAGCCGCCCACACGCCTCTTTTCGCCGCACTCAGGCGGAAGCTTGCAGAAGTCGCTTACCCCAACTAGCTTGTCGCAAAGCCCAAGTGCAACCAGAACCTCAGTTATGCTCGGCACAGTTGAAACCATGCGCTGCGGCGGGGCGGGCGCGCTGTGGGATCCGGGCGCTTCGGCCCTATCGGGAAGGAAGGCAAGCACTGCTATGCAAGCTGCGCAAAAGCCGAGCAAAAGAAGTACGAGAAGGAGAGGCCGCATCGGCTACTCCCGCCATACTACAACAGTGCCTGCTGCCATATCATGAACGCCCCTTCGCCTGCCGTCGAAAAAGCACCAGAGATAGGTGAAGCCCAAGCTCGCAACCGCAACGATATACCTGGCAAAACCCTGGAAGAAATCACACGGCCTGCCTTCCTCCGAGCGCACCCTCAGTCCGACGATAAGCTTGCCCGGCGTTCCCCCGAAGCTTCCCACGAAAACAAGCGTGTAAATGAAGTGAGCAAGCAAAAAACCTATCGGGCGTACCGCCATGTAAGGCGGCCCGAAAAGACCCAGTAAGAAGGATAAAGCAAGAAAATCTATGAAATGGGCGAACAACCGCGGGATCACGCCGGCGTAGCGTACCGTCCTTTGCCACTGCGAGGCGACATGAGGCGGCAGAGGCTCTTCGAGAGGCTCTTCGTCCCCCTGGCCCTCTTCCGCACTGCCTTTCTTGATTTGGACTTCCTCTAAGAAAGGAGGCAATCCCATGCCGCCGCGCAATATGCTGCTGCCTTCGGGATCCAACCTTTCCATTAAGCTGTAAACCGCACGGAGCGCTTTTTCCGCGGACTTGAACCTGTTTTCCTTCCGGGCGTAAAGTTTCTTATATATGCGGTCGAAACCGGGAAGCAGATGCGGCACAACCTCGCTCGGCATCTCAGAGCCTGCAGGCACGGTTCCGGTCAAGCACTCAAAAAGGATGATCCCCACCGTATAAAGATCGCTCCGCTCATCGAGCTTCTCGCCGCGGCGCTGCTCGGGGGAGAAGTAAATCACCGTGCCCGCCGTAGCACCTTCGGAGGAGCGGAACACGCTTGAAAGCGCCATATCGTCGGCCACAAGTCCGAGTCCGAAATCCGTAAGCTTGACATGACCGTCGTCAAGCAAAATATTCTCGGGTTTCAGATCCCGGTGGATCACGCCCTGCTTGTGGGCGAAAGCAAGAGCTTCCAGGGTCTCGGCTATTATCTCAAGCGTACGAAGCGGGCTTATCCTGCCCTCGCGTTGCAGCAGATCCCTCAGCGAGCCTCCGGCCACATACTCGGTTATCAGGTAAGGCGGGTCGTGATCCGGATCGACGCCCAGGACGCGGACGATGTTGGGGTGATCGAGCTTGTGCAGAATGACCCCTTCACGCTTCAGATACTTGACGTATTCACCCTGGCGCGCGATCTTGACCGCCGCGAAAGCGTCTTTCCAAAAATGGTGCCGCGCGCGCCAGACTTCAGCGAAGGCGCCGCGGCCGATCGGCTCCTCCAATATGTACTCGCCGATACGTGTTCCCGCTGCAACTGCTTCCATGACGCTCTCTCAACTCAGCGCCTTAGGTCCTCGAAAAATTCAAGCACAAGATAATGATACACGCCCGCGCCTGCAAACCCCAACACTCCCACGCAAAGAGCTGCAGGAGTGGAACCCGAAAAACCCAAGAGAAGCCAAAGCGAGGCGGCGGAAACGGCCGTCAGGGTGAAAAGCGAAAGGGCGTTGACCAGGTTGGACTCGCGCTTAAGAGCCCGGAAGAGAAGCGGCGCTGTAACAAGCGGAAGCAAAAGAACGAAAACCGCCCACCCTACAAGCCGCCAGCCGAGGGAAGTCCCGACGATAAGCGACCGAACGTAGCGCCAGGAGGTGAATGACTTCGGCACCGCCGCCACAGCTTCCGCCCGGCATGCGACCCCCTGCGGCGGCACAAGCACCGTCAGGCGCACGCTTACCGATCCCCGCCGCTCTGTGTCTTCAATCCCGGCTTCGCACAAAAGCAGCCCTGGAAGGCCGGTGCGCTTGAGAAACTCGCCCGCGCGTTTGAGGTCCAAAGGAAGCTTGGGGTCACCTCCGAGAAGCTCTTTTACAAGCTTTCCCACGAAGCTCTCCCCGCCCAAGCGCTCACCTAAAGCCGCGCGGTCGATCGGAGTTGCAAGGCCGCGGCGCTCAAGCTCTTCTCTGAGCGCCTGCCGCACTTGATCGCGTATGTCGCCGCGCACAGGCGGTATGAAAACCGCAGGCGGCATCTTCTCCCGCGGAAGGGCCGAGACAGCTTCGCTTACCGCTTCGCACAGAAGAGGCTGCAAAAAAGGCCCCAGATCTTCAGGCCCCCTCGAGCCGAAAAGCTTCCAGAGCCCGAAGGCTGCAAGCCCAAGCAGCGCAACCGCTCCCAGAAACACAAGTAAACTCTTCACGGCCCTAAAACCCCGCGTCTGCCTTTTACCACCGCCCCACCTCTAAAACTCCCTTGAATCAACCGAAGCAATGCTTCTGATTTCACCGGGAACCGAAAGCTCAAACGCCACCTCCTCCGGCCGGTAAGCCCACCAAATGTAAGCGGTGCCCCGCGAGGCGGCTGCAGCAACAAGCGGCCAGGAGGCTGTAACCCAAAGCACAGGGCGCGGTGCGACAAAAGTCCTGCTGAGAGTTCCGTCCTGACCGAGCACAAAGACACGCTGCTCCTTCATGCACACAACGAGCTTCGCGCCGGCTTCAGGATCGGTGAAAACACAAAGCCCGGTGACAGGCCCTCCGCCCAGCCTGTCCAAAAGGCGGGCCTCAGAACCCGATAGCACATAAATTCCGCCGCGCGAAGTGCCGCAGGCAATGCCCCAAGGCGCCCGGCAAAGAGCAGTTGCTTCACTGCCAAGAGCAACTTCGGAAACTCCCTCCTCCCGCACAATCGCAAGGCCCGTCTGCGCGCCGCATACAACCCCGCTCCCACCGCCATCGACCACTCCGCGCACAGGGCGCTCCAAGAGGCGAACAGCCTGGCCTCCACCGCGCGGCCACCGCCAAAGGCCGAGCTCCCAGTGCGTCGCCCACACCCATTCATCCGTAATGCAAAGGCCGTTTATGCCGTGGCTTCCCTCTTCGGGCAAGCGATACGTTTCTACGATTTCTTTCTTAACAGGATCCGCAACCACAACGCCCTTCACGCCGCCGGCGCCTATCAGCGGGCCTTCGGGCCCGGCGACAGGCTGCAGGAATCGAACAGGACCGAGATCAACCTCAAGCGATCCCAAGCAGCTCGGCTCAGAGCCCGTTCCCAAACGCCAAAGCCAAACAAAGCGTCCCGTTCCAGCAGCAAGGTATATCAAGCTTCTGTGCCGAAGAAGCTGCTTCACCTCGCGCTTCAAAGTCGCAAACTCGCGTTCGACCTGCCCGTGCGTACGTCCCGGCGAACGCGCACTCAGCCTCTCAGCCGGCAGCTCGCGCTCAAGCAGAAGCTCAAGAAGTTTTGCCTTGAGTTTTTCATCCCCAAGGGCCAACACTTGAGCTTCAAGCCCTGTCTCAGCAAGCACGCGATCAAGATCCCTGAGGTGCTTAAGCTCGCGCTCAAGGCGCTCGGCTTCAAGCTTAGCGCGCTCCTGGGCCGCACTTCTCTGGAGCGCAAGCCGCGAGGTGACCTGCTGCCTGAGCCGCTCGTTTTGAAGCGCCTGGGCCTCAGCCTCACGCCGGGCAAGCGCAAGCGCTTCTCCTCCAAGCTCAACCTCCCTCCAGGTGCACTCTTCGATGCCGAGAGCTACCGCTGCTTCACAAAGCGCAGCTTCAAGAGCCTGAAGCACGGAATCAGAAGGCGAAATAAGGTCGCGCAGCGAAAGGCCCGAAAGCAGAGAAGCCGCTTTAGGCTTTGCCGCACGGCTCAACGATTGGCCCAACTCCCCTCTCGAAAGCGCGTTGCGCCCGCAAAGGAGCTCACCTGCTATGAGCCCGCAATCAAGCTCGGTTGAGCCGAAACGCACGGTGCCCGAGGCCTTAAGCAGTACGGAAGCTCCGTCCTCAAGGAGCAGCCCGTCGATCTGAAAGGAAACGGGGACGGGCTCTGTGGGCAGGAGGAGAAAAGTGCCCGGAGGAAGAGTTTCGCCTTCCTCAAACCGCCGCTTAAACACACCCTCCGTGCGTATTGCAAGGGCTGCATGTTTTTCGGGAACGCTCCTGCGCGCAAGGAGCTTCCCCGCTTCAATAAGGCGAACCACCTCTCCGTTCATTGCAACCCGCCTCTATCCCATTTCCGCCGCCACGCTTCGTAACGCTTAAGCTGCGCTTCGGTTACAGAAGGAGGGACCGAATGAGCGGCTTGCGCCAGGTCTTCCATTGTGATTGCTTCCTCAACTCCACTTTCAATGCTCCGGCGGAACGCCCTTGAGGCCGCCTTCCTGCAGATCTCACGCAGATCGGCGCCGCTTCTGCCCTCAAGCGACTCTGCGAACTCAACAAGTTGTACGTCGCCGGCAAGCG